>NZ_JBHJZS010000005.1:28251-127154 GCF_042271185.1 Microbacterium sp. NPDC055910 | reverse complement strand
CCCGGGCCCCCCGCGGCTTCGTGTCCGGCCCTCACCTGCACAATAGGGTGCCCCCGCCGGCGACTCTGGGGTTCTGGGCGTGCGCTTTCCCTTTCGGACCCGCCCACGCCGAGATCGACCTCAGCGTCGGTTCTGTCGCAGGTCTTTCATCGGTCGTCACCGCCATGGCCGTCACGCACTACGGACTGCTTCCGGGCATCCTCGCAGGACTCGCCTCGGGTGCCGTCATCGGCGCGGTCAACGGCGGTCTCGTGGCGTGGCTCAAGATCCCCTCCTTCCTGGTGACGCTCGGGATGCTGGGGCTCGCGGCTGGGCTCGCGCAATGGATCACGGGGTCAGCGCCGCAGCCGATCACTGACCCGGTCTACGTCCTCATCTTCGGTGGCGGAGATTTCGGACCCGTGCCCGGCCTTCTGGTCTGGACGGTGCTCGCCGTCGCCGTCGGTTGGATCGTGATGAACCGCACCCGCTACGGGCGGCAGGTGCTCGCGACCGGCGGCAACCCGACGGCTGCGGCCTACACGGGCATTCGCACGGCGAGGATCAAGTTCACGGTCCTGCTGACATCGGGCGTGGTGGCCGCGCTCGCGGGAATGCTCTACGCCGGCCGTCTGGAATCCGGCCATTTCCAGTGGGGCCAGGGTGACGAACTCACCGTCATCGCCGCGGTCATCCTCGGTGGGACGAGCTTGTTCGGCGGTCGCGGTGCGATCATCGGCACGCTCTTCGGTTCGCTATTCATGGGCCTCGTCAACAACGGTCTGATTCTCGCGGGTCTCGACGTCGCACAGCAGCAAGTCGTCCGCGGTGGGATCATCATCGCGGCAGTCGCCTTGTCGAGGAAGAAGTGACGGCTGTGCGTCCCGTGCGCAGCGGAATCATCGGGACAGGATTCATGGGCGCCGTGCACACCCGCGCCGTACGTGCGGCCGGTGGAACCGTGGCCGCCTATGCGGGCCGCGACCTTGATCGCGTTGCGGATGCCGCCGGGCGCGCCGGCATCGAGCGTGTGCTGACACCGGAGGCACTGATCACCGACCCCGACATCGACGTCGTGCACGTGTGCACACCGAATTCGCAGCACGTTCAGTTCACGGCTGCGGCGATCGCTGCGGGTAAGCACGTGGTGTGCGAGAAGCCCCTCGCGCTGAACGCGGACGACGCGATCGCTCTCGACCGAGCGGCGCGGGCGGCCGGCGTCGTCAATGTCGTTCCGTTCGTCTACCGCTACTATCCGGCGGTGCGGGAGGCTCGTGCCCGAATCGCCCGCACGGATGACCGCATCTGGCTCGCTCACGGACACTACCTGCAGGATTGGCTCGCCGACCGCGACGCCTACAACTGGCGGGTGGGGGAGGGTGAGTCTCGAGCATTTGCCGACATCGGCGTGCACTGGTGCGATCTGTTCGAGTTCATGAGCGGTCACCGAATTTCACGGCTGTCCGCGAGGTCCACTCGCCTTCACGACGCCCGTACCGCTCCACACGGTGAGGTTCCCGTCGAAACGGAGGACGCCGTCACGATGCTCTTCGAGACCGATCGGGGCGCTTCGGGCAGTGTGGTGATCTCACAGGCGAGCCGCGGCCGGAAGAACCGCCTCTGGATCGAGCTGGACGGTGCGGGTTCGTCGTATGCGTTCGATCAGGAGAACCCCGACCGACTTGAGATCGGCACGGCAGAGGGCACCCTCATTGTTCCCAAGGGCGTAGAGACCATGCCCGATCCCGAGGTCGGTCGCTACATCACAACTCCATCGGGACACGCGCAGGGATACCAGGATGCCTTCACGTTGCTTATGAGTGAGATGATCTCGGCTGTGCGCGGACACGCAGTCGGGGGCATGCCCACCTTCGCCGATGGAGTGCGTGCGGCGCGCATCACAGACGCGGTCATCGCCTCTTCGCGCCAGGGGGGGTGGGCCGATCTCGACATCGCCGCGCTTGGGAGGATCGCGTGACTCAGACTTCGCACCCGGTGACGTTGTTCACGGGACAGTGGGCCGACCTGCCTTTGGAAGAGGTGGCCCGCCTCGCCGCCGAATGGGGCTACGACGGGCTCGAGATCGCGGCATCCGGAGATCATCTCGATCTTCGCCGCGCCGACGAGGACGACGCCTACCTCCGGTCGCGCCGGGACGTGCTCGATCGGCACGGCTTGCGGGTGTTCGCGATCTCGAACCACCTCGCAGGTCAGGCCGTCTGCGATGCCCCGATCGATTTCCGACACCAGGCCATCCTGCGCGAGTACGTGTGGGGTGACGGCGAACCTGAGGGCGTGCGCCAGCGGGCCGCCGAGGACATGAAGCGCGCGGCGCGCGTGGCACGCAAGCTCGACGTGGACACGGTGGTCGGATTCACGGGATCTTCGATCTGGCCGTACCTCGCCTTGTTCCCTCCTGTGTCGGCGGAGATTATCGACCACGGCTACGAGGACTTCGCGGAGCGGTGGAACCCGATCCTCGACGTCTTCGACGGGGAGGGCGTGCGGTTCGCGCACGAGGTCCATCCCGGCGAGATCGCCTATGACTATTGGACATCGGTGCGCACGCTGGAGGCGATCGACCACCGCGATGCATTCGGATTCAATTGGGATCCGTCGCACATGATGTGGCAGAACATCGATCCTGTCGGCTTCATCAGCGACTTCCGCGATCGCATTTACCACGTTGATTGCAAAGACACGCGGCTCCGAGCACCCAATGGGCGTGCGGGGGTGCTCGGTTCACACCTCGCGTGGGGTGATCCGCGGCGTCCGTGGGACTTCGTCTCGACGGGCCATGGTGATGTCCCGTGGGAGGACGCGTTTCGGGCGCTGCGCGCCATAGGCTACGACGGCCCGATCTCGATCGAGTGGGAAGACGCCGGAATGGACCGTCTGCACGGTGCAGCCGAAGCCGTGCGATTCGTGCGGTCTCTGCTGTGGAAGAGACCGGACGCATCCTTCGACGCGGCATTCTCACACCAATGAGTGGGTTTCCCTGACGCGCGTCACCCCCACAGCCCGGCCGAGCCGAGCACCTTCGCGGGCGTCAGGCGGATGACGACACGCAGCGGGTTCGGACGCGGCTGCCGGTAGCGGGCGGCGTAGAGCGCGACCGCGTGGGCGACCGCGTCCGGCTCGCGCTCGATGACGGCCGTGCCGGCGATGCTCGCCCACTGCGGGCCCGCCACCTGGGCCACCGTCGCGCGCGGGTCCCGCTCGATGTTGCGCACCTTCTGGCTGCCGTCCGAGGTGATGATGCGGATCACGCCGGCGTCGTCGAGCGTGTAGCCCACGGCGACGACATGGATGCCGGAATCCGGGCCGAGCGTCGAGAGGGTCGCGAGGTGGTATTCGGTGAAGAACCGTCGTCCGTCGTCGGTCAGGGTGGCGAGAGAAGTCATCCGCCCATTCTCTCGCGGCATCCGCGAATCCCGCCGTGAATCCAAACCCCTTGCGCTCACCAACTACTTTGCAGTACAAAGTAGGTATGAACGCACACACGGAAGGCACAGACGAGGACGCACCGCTCGCCCCTGAGCAGATGCTGGCGCTTCTGGAGAACCAGCGGCGCAGCGTCGAGGGCCAGGTCGCGAGCTTCGTCCCGACGATCATCCTGACGTGGGGCATCGCCTGGCTCGCCGGGTTCGGCGTGCTGTGGATGATCGACGGCCTGAAGCCCGATCTCTCGATCCCGCTCCCCGTCGCGGCCACGATCTTCGCGATCCTGATCGTGGGAGCCATCGTGCTCTCGGCGATACTGGGCATCCGTTCCGGCCGGGGCATGCGCGGCAACGCGGGCGACGCCTTCCAAGGCATCGTCTACGGCTGCGCCTGGATGCTCGGCGGCATCGCCATCGCCGTCTTCGGACAGGGTCTGATCGTCAACGGCATGGATCCTGAGGTCGCGAACATCTACTACCCCGTCGCCTACGTGCTCTTCGCGGGGCTCATGTACGTGGTCTCGGGTGCGATGTGGCGCGCCGTGCCGGCTCTGATCCTCGGGGTCTGGACGATCATCGTGGGCCTGGTCGCCCCGTTCTTCGGCTACCCCACGCACTACCTCTTCATGGCGCTGGCCGGCGGGCTCGGACTCATCGCGCTCGCCGTGGCGGCATTCATCCATCTCGCGCGACTGCGTCGCACGATCGCCAGGGCGGGTGAGGTGCGTCGTGGATGAGCTCGACCCCGTCATACACGCACAGGCGCGACTGCGCATCACTTCGGCGCTGGCGACTCTGGATGCCGGTGAGCAGATCGCCTTCCCGCGCCTTCAGGAGCTGCTCGGCATGACCGCCGGCAACCTCTCGACGCACCTGCGCAAGCTCGAGGACGCCGGCTACGTCGCCGTCGAGAAGACGCACGAGCGGCGCACCCCCGTGACGTACATCGCGCTGACCCGCACCGGCCGGCGCGCCTTCGAGGACTATATGGACGCTCTGCGGTCCATGCTGGGAGAGATGAAATGAGCGCTTCGCGACCGCCGCTCGCATCGCTGCGCGGCGTCACCCGCCGTTACGGCGACACGATCGCCGTCGACGATGTCACCCTCGAGATCCAGCCGGGGCAGATCGTCGGCATGCTGGGCCCGAACGGTGCCGGAAAGTCCACGATCCTCTCGCTCATCCAGGGCCTTCGCCGCCCGAGCGCGGGCAGCGTGACGCTCTTCGGCGGCGACCCGCGCGATGCGCCGAACCGGATGCGTCTGGGCGCGACCCCGCAGGAGACGGCGCTGCCCGATGCGCTGCGCGTCGGCGAAGTCATCGACTTCGTCGGGCGTCACTTCGATCGACGCACGCCGCCCGCCGCCCTCGCCGAGCAGTTCGGTCTCACCGATCTGCTGCGCCGCCAGACCGGGTCCCTCTCCGGCGGCCAGAAGCGGCGGCTGGGCGTCGCGCTCGCCTTCGCCGGGACCCCCGACCTCGTCCTCCTCGACGAGCCGACGACAGGGCTCGACATCGACGGGCGCCGGGCCCTGTGGGACGCCATCCGCGCCCAGCACGACACCGGCGTCACGGTCATCGTCACGAGTCACTACCTCGAAGAGATCGAAGCGCTCGCCGAACGCGTCGTCGTCATCGGAGAGGGCCGCGTGCTCGCCGACGACCGGCTCGACGCCGTGCTGGGGCACGTCGGGCGCAGCCGGGTCGCGATGAAGACCGCGGATGCCGCGGCCATCGCACGGCTGGACACCTCCGGCTTCCACAAGACCGACGGCGACACCGAGGTGTTCACGACCACCGACTCGGACCGATTCATCGGCGACCTCGTGCGCAGCGGCATCCCGTTCCGGGATCTGACCGTACGCGGCGCGACCCTCGAAGAGGCGTTCCTCGCGCTCACGCGCACGGCCGACACCGCAACGACGACAGAGAGGCCTGCAGCATGACCACCACGATGGATGCCGCCACCCGGGTCGCCGATGCGCCACGGGCGCCCGCAGTCGCGCGACTGACGGCGCTTCACGCGAAATACACCCTGGTCGAGTTGTCCCGCACGCCGATCGCGATCATCGGGGCGATCGCGTTCCCGTCGCTCGCGCTGCTGTTCTTCGTCGTGCCGAACTCGACGGTCGCCTCGAACCCCGCGTTCGCGACGCAGGCGGTCATCTCGTTGTCGGTGTTCGCCGTCATGGCGAACGGGCTGTTCAGCTTCGGGCTCACGATCGCCGAGAACCGGCAGAAGCCGTGGGACCCGTACTTGCGCACGCTGCCCGCCCCGGGGATCGTGCGCGTGCTCGCGCAGATCTTCTCGACCGGCCTCATGGGGTTCGTCGCGATCCTTCCGGTCATCGTGATCGGCGCGCTCTTCACCGCCGCCGAGGCGTCGGCCGGCGGCATCCTGCTCGGACTCGTCGCCCTTGCCGTATCGGCGCTGCCGTTCATGCTGATCGGCATCTGCATCGGCTACGCGCTGCCCATGGCGGGGGCGATCGCCGTCGTGCAGGTCGTCATGTTCGGCCTCGCGTTCGCGGGCGGGCTGTTCCTGCCGCCCCTCATGTTCGCGGACTGGCTGAACGCGCTGTCGATGTGGTTCCCCTCGCGACAGGCGCGCGAGCTGGTCATCTGGGCCGTGCAGGGCGGTGAGCTGCCGTGGTGGGTCTGGACCGGCATCCTCGTCTGGACCGTGGTGCTGCTCGTCGCGGCGCTGACGCTGTTCCGTCGCGACGAAGGACGCCGCTACCGCTGACGCCCGCACAGGGTCGATTTCGGACGGTCGCGTATCCTTGCGCCATGACCCGCACGCGAAATCGACACGGGCGGGTGCGAGGCGTCGCATGACGGCTGGCAATGTCGTCGAGGTGCGGGGGCTGAGGAAGAGCTATCGCGACATCGAAGCCGTGCGCGGCATCGACTTCGACATCCGCCGCGGCGAGACCTTCGCGCTGCTCGGTCCGAACGGCGCCGGCAAGTCCACGACGATCGAGATCCTCGAGGGATACCGCGACCGCACGGCGGGCGAGGTCAGCGTCCTCGGCACGGATCCGCGCCGCGGCGGGCTCGCCTGGAAGTCCCGTCTGGGCATCGTGCTGCAGTCCAGCGGAGAGACGGGGACGACGACGGTGCGCGAGCAGCTCCGCCACTTCGCGGGCTACTATCCGAACCCGCGCGACGTCGACGAGGTCATCGCGGCGGTCGGGCTCGAGGCCAAGATCGACACGCGCATCTCGAAGCTCTCGGGCGGTCAGAAGCGCCGCGTCGATGTGGCGCTCGGCATCATCGGCCGCCCCGAACTGCTGTTCCTCGATGAGCCGACGACCGGCTTCGACCCCGAGGCCCGCCGCCATTTCTGGCAGCTGATCCGCCTGCTGCGCGACGAGGGCACCTCGATCCTGCTCACGACCCACTATCTCGACGAAGCCCAGCAGCTCTCCGACCGCGGCGGCATCATCGCCGGCGGCGAACTCGTCGCGATCGGCGCGATCGATGAACTGGGCGGAGCACAGGCGCGTATCCCGATCGTCCGATGGAGACAGGACGGGATGCCGCGCCAGGAACGCACGACCGAGCCCGGGCGCTTCGTGGCCGAGCTCCTGGCGCGCGGCGAACCCGAGCGACTCGAGGTCATCCGTCCGAGCCTCGAAGACATCTACCTCGAGCTCGTCGGAGAGACGGCGGCCGATGTCGAGGCGGTCATCTCGTGAGCACGACGGCGGTGCGGTTCGGACCGCTGCGCACGGTCCGGCTGGGCGTCAGGCGCGCCGGCTACGAGATCCGCTCGTACTTCCGGCAAGGCGACACCGTCTTCTTCACGTTCCTGTTCCCCCTGCTGATGCTGACGATCTTCGCCGTCGCCTTCAGCGACGCCGAGTTCGGCCGCACGCCCGACGGCGACGAGATGACGGCAGCGCAGTACTACCTGCCCGCGATGCTCGCCGCCGGTGTGCTGTTGTCGGGGCTGCAGAACATGGCGACCGACATCGCGATGGAGAAGAGCGACGGCACGCTCAAGCGACTCGCGGGCAGCCCGCTGTCGCCGGTCAGCTACTTCCTCGGCAAGATCGGGCAGGTGCTCGTGACGGGCATCCTGCAGGCGGCCGTGCTCATCGTCGTGGCGGCGACGGCCTTCGACGTGCCCCTGCCGACCGAGCCCTCGGCGTGGCTGACCTTCACCTGGGTCTTCCTCCTCGGGGTGACCACGTGCGCGATCCTCGGGATCGGGATGTCGGCCCTGCCCCGATCGGGCAAGAGCGCGACGGCCGTCATCATCCCGACCGTGCTCGTGCTGCAGTTCATCTCGGGCGTCTACATCCAGTTCTCGCTGCTGCCCGACTGGCTGCAGCAGATCGCGAACATCTTCCCGCTCGCGTGGCTCGCGCACGGCATGCGTGCCGTCTTCCTGCCCGAGAGCTACGCCTCGCTCGAGGCGGGGGAAGTGTGGAACCTCGGGGGCGTCGCGATCGTCTGCGGCATCTGGCTCGTCGCCGGACTCATCGTGACGCGACTCACCTTCCGCTGGATCCGCAAGGACTGACGCACGCCGGTCCGCGGCATCCGAGTGGGCAGACGCCGAAGCGCAAGGGGGTTCCCTGCGCGGCTGCCGCGGCGGATGCTGGCACTCAGGCGAACTCGTCGGTGACCGCACCCCCGCGTCATCGTGCCGAGTCGCAGCAACGAATGGAGCAGTGATGGCCACGCACAAAGTCGGCTACTTCGTCGGCAGCCTGTCGTCGACGTCGATCAACCGGACACTGTCGAAAGCCCTGATCCGTCTGGCGCCCGACGGCCTCGAGTTCACCGAGATCCCGATCGGCAACCTTCCGCTGTACAGCCAGGACTACGACGAGAACTACCCGCCCGAGGCGACCGCGCTGAAAGAGGCGATCGCCGCGTCGGACGCGGTGCTGTTCGTCACTCCCGAGTACAACCGATCGATCCCCGGCGCGCTCAAGAACGCGATCGACTGGGCCTCACGGCCGTGGGGTCAGAACTCGTTCGACCACATCCCCGCCGCCGTGATCGGCGCCTCGATCGGGCAGATCGGCACGGCCGTCGCCCAGCAGAGCCTGCGCGGTGTGCTGACGTTCTGCAACGCGCGGCAGATGACCGCTCCCGAGGCGTACATCTACTTCAAGCCCGACGACTACACCGAAGAGGGCGAGGTGACCTCGGAAGAGACCGCCGGGTTCCTGCGCGACTTCATGAACGAGTTCCGCGACCACATCGAACGGGTGCTCACGGTGCTGCCCCGCGACTGAGCGCTGGGCTTGCGCCATGCTGGGAGGAGCCCCCGACTCGAGAGAGACCGCATGCCGCGCGACAGCTACTTCGTCCCCGCTGGACCCGACCGCTACTTGCCGACGGATCACGTCGGCGGCGCGTGGAGCGATGAGGACCTCCACGTCGCCACCGTCGCGGGCCTTCTCGTGCACCACATGGACCGGTGGCGCCGAGAGCACGGCGACGCCGACAAGGTGTTCGGCCGGATCAGCATCGACATCCTGGGCAGACTCACCCGCGGCGACATCGAGCTCGAGACGCGCCTGATCCGGCCGGGGCGCACGATCGAACTGCTCGAGACGACGGCCACGATCGCGGGACGGCCGACCCTGGCTGCTCGCGCGTGGCTGCTGGCGACCGAGGACACGCAGCAGGTCGCCGGTGGAGAGTGGATGCCGCTCCCCGCGCCCGACGCGCAGGCCGTGTACCCGATCGCCGAACTCTGGCGCGGAGGCTACATCAGCAGCATCCGCGCGCTCGCCGTCGGGCCGCGACGGCCCGGTCGTGCCGCGGCCTGGCTCACGACGGAGCTGGATCTCGTGGCGGGGGAGGAGACGAGCGAGCTGGCGCGATTCGTCGCGCTCGTCGACACGGCCAACGGCATCGCCGTGCGCCAGAGTCCCGACGAGTGGCTCTTCCCGAACCTCGACCTGACGCTGCACTTCTTCCGCTCGCCGTCCGGCGCATGGGTGGGGCTCGACACGACCGTGACCTACGGGCCGGCGGGGCTCGGGCTCACGAGCACCGTGCTGCACGATCTCGACGGTCCGGTCGGGACGGCGCAGCAGATCCTCACGGTTCGGAGCCGCGCCACGTAGGCGCGGGTAGCGTGGGATCGTGGCCCTGGCATCCCGTACGTCTCCGCGTCCTCCCCGTCCGTCGGTCGATCTCGTCGTCGTCGCGACCGAGCGGCTCAGCCCCCAGCTCGTGCGCGTGCGCCTCGGCGGTGAGGGTTTCACGGCGTTCGAGAACCGGCCCGAGACCGACAAGTACGTCAAGCTGAAGTTCACCGCTCCCGAGGGGCATCCCGTCACGCGCACCTACACGGTGCGCAGCGTCGACGTCGCCGCCGGCACGCTCGACATCGATTTCGTCGTGCACGGTGACGAGGGCATCGCCGGTCCCTGGGCGGACTCCGTCCAGCCCGGAAGCGCGCTGAGCCTCACGGGGCCCGGCGGCGGATACTCCCCGAATCCGGATGCCGCGTGGTACCTCTTCGTCGGCGACCTGTCGGCGGTTCCCGCGATCGCCGCGGCCTTGGAGGCCCTGCCCGCCGACGCCGTCGGCACGGTGCTCATCGAGGTCGACACCGAGGACGCCGTCATCGAGCTGACGGCCCCGGACGGCGTCGACGTGCAGTGGATCGTCGACCCGGCGCACACGGTCGATCTGCTGGCCGCCGCCGTGGGCCGGATCGACTGGCGCGAGGGGCCCGTCGACGTCTTCGCGCACGGTGAGCGCGAATCGATGAAGGCTCTGCGGCGTGTGCTGTTCGACGAGCGGGCGCTCGAGCGCACGCAGGTGTCGCTGTCGGGCTATTGGGCGCGCGGCCGTGCGGAAGACCGCTTCCAGGCCGAGAAGCGCGAACCGGTGGGGCAGATCTTCCCGTCGATCTGATCGGAGAAATCTTCGAGAAAGTCTTGCGCTCCGGGGAACGGATGTACTATCCTGTGTTCAGGACAGCGTGTCAGGTGAGTAGCGGAGTCTCGATCCACGGGTGTACGGCGACGGAGTTGACGGGGCGGATCATTCTCCACTGATCGGAGTGCGCCGATGTCCTCTCCCACCGCAGCGCTCGAGGCGGCCGTCGCCGTTCTCGCGCGAGCGTGGAGTGACGCGGCCCTTCCTGCCGGCCTCGCTCCCGCCGATGTGCAGACCGCCGTCGACGCGATGTCCGAACCGGGCCTTCTCGCGGTCAACGACGCGCTCGCCGCCCTGCGGCGACAGGTCGACGGCCTCCACGCGAGCGTTGCGGCCGGTATCTCGCGGCGTTCACGACCCGAGCTCGGCAAAGAAGGCCTCGCGCGCAAGACAGGGCACCGCACGGCCGCGAAGCTCATCGCCGCCGCGACAGGCGGCCACGCCGGTGACGCCGCTCGGCTCGTTCAGGTCGGCGAAGCCACGCGCGAACGCGAGCAGCTGTCCGGTGAGCGTGCGCCGGCCCGCCATCCCCACGTCGCCGCCGCCGTCTCAGACGGCCGGGTGAGCATCGCCGCAGCCGCAGCGATCATCGCCATGCTCGACCGCGTGAGCCTGCGGGCCGGACTCGAACGCATCCTCGAGGCAGAGGCGGCGGTCGTCGCGCAGGCGCCGCTGCTGACGCTCGATGAGCTCGCGGTCGTGCTGCGGCGCGCTGAAGCGCTGCTCGACCCCGACGGACTCGAGCCGGTCATCGAAGAGATGCACGCGGAGCGGTCACTGCGGATCTCGCGGGACCGCGCAGGCATGGTCGTGATGACCGCTCGACTCGACCCCGAGACAGCGGCGCCGATCAAGGCGGCTATCGAGTCGATCGTGACGCATCAGCTGCGCACGAGTCGCGGTTCGAACGCGGGCGGCCCGGCGGGCGAGTCGGCCGGTCCGGCCGGCGTCGCGGGCGGCGTGGCCGGCGGCGTGGTCGGGGCGGTCGGCGAGTCGGTCGGTGCGGTCGGTGCGGTCCGTGCGGTCGGCGACGCGGGCGGTCCGGCAGGCGAGTCGGTCGGCTCGGCAGGCGAGTCGGCCGGTCCGGCAGGCGTCGCGGCGGGCCCAGAGGACGGCGCGGGTGGCGTCGCGGTCGGGCCGGCAGCGGTCGCGCCCGAGACGCGTTCGATCCCGCAGATGCAGGCCGACGCGCTCGCGATGATCTGCCGCCACCTGCTCGGGTGCACCGATGACCGCGTACCGGCCGCGGCGACGACCGTCGTCGTGCGCATGCCGCTCAGCGCGCTGACGACGGGCGAGGGAATCGGCGAGATCGACGGGATCGATCAGCCGATCGACGCGGGAACAGCGCGCCGCATGGCGGCCGCGGCCTCGATCGTGCCGTGCGTGCTGGGCGGCGACAGTGAGATCCTCGACATGGGGCGCGCGAAGCGCCTCTTCACGACGGCACAGCGTCTTGCTCTCGCCGAGCGTGACGGGGGCTGCGCGTTCTGCCACCTGCCACCGTCGACGACCGAAGCGCACCACATCCTCTGGTGGGATCGCGACCGAGGCCCGACGGATCTCGGCAACGGCATTCTGCTGTGCGCGTCGTGTCATCACCGGGTCCACGCCGACGGCTGGGAGATCCGGATCGACCCGCCACCGGGCGGCGATCCGACCGGCGGCACCGTCTGGTTCATTCCCCCGTCCCACCTCGACGCGACCCGCACCCCACGACTGGGTGGCCGACGACGGTTCGATCCCGACGGCTGGGCACGCGCGGCGTGACCACTGCCGCCGGGTGACCGCGCGGCGTGACCGCTGCCGCCGGGCGACCGCGCGGCGCACCCCGGTTAGACTGGACACGCCGCTCTTCTTTCTGAGGAACCCCGTGACCACCGCCAATTCTTCCCGTGTCTTCGACGCGCGCCACGTTCAGCTCGCGCGCGCCGCTTTCGCGGCGATCGCGGCGATCATGGTCACCTTCTCGCAGGACCACTCCGCGGGAGTCGGCCTCGCCGTCTTCGGGGGCTTCGCCCTCGCGACGGGCATCGTGCACGTCCTCGCGGCGTGGCTCGTCCAGCCCACCGGCCGGCGCTGGCCCTCGATCATCCTCGCGGCGCTGACGATCGCGGCGGGCATGGTCGCGAGCGTCGGCGATCTGCGCACCTCCACCGGCTTCTTCGCGATCGTCATCACGTGGGCGTTCACGACGGGACTCGTCGAGGCGATCGACGGCTTCGTCGCCCGTCGCGGTCCGCGCGCGCTCAAGCCGGGCGACGTCGCGCCGTGGTCGGACGGCACGCCCGCGGCATCCGTCTCGCCGCTCGCGGCCCGCGAATCCATCGTCGTCGGAATCGCCGGCGTGGCCCTCGCGGTCGCGCTCCTGCTCGTGCCCGCCGAATACGCCCTGCCCTATACGGTCGAAGAGGCGAACGCGTCGTACACCCTCACCGGCATCACGATCGCCGTCGGCCTCTTCGGCGTCTACGCGGCGATCGTCGCGGTCTATCTCGGCATCGCCGGGTTCTCGCCGCGTCGCACGCCGGTGGACGCCGCGAACCGCCCCGAATCGGAGGATCAGTCATGACTGAACGCCCCACTCGTCGTGACCTCATGAAGCCGATTCAGCTCCTCGGCCTCGCATTCGGGTCCGCGCTGTTCGCCGGCGTCGTGACCCTCGTCTCGATGGGCTTCTTCCAGCAGCGCTTCGACGGCCAGTCCGAGCACGCGCTCGTCGTGGCCGCCGTCGTGGCGGGCATCACGTTCGTCGTCGTGCTCGTCGTCGTCGCGCTGCTGCTGCTCGCGATCGATCCCGCCCAGATCACCAAGACGGTCGACCGCGCCGTCCTGCTGCCCGAAGAAGAGCAGGACGACGACGCGAAGAGCTAGTTCAGCTCGTCGACGAGGCGCGAGGCGATGCCGGTGTAGCCGGCCGGTGTCAGCGCGATCAGGCGCTCCTTCGCCGCGTCGCCGATGTCGAGGCCGCGCACGAACTCCGCCAGCTCGACCGCGCCCACCCGGCGGCCCCGCGTGAGGTCCTTCAGGAGGGCGTACGGGTCGGTGATCTGCGAGCGCCCGGCCGCGATCTCGGCGCGCACGACGGTCTGGATCGCTTCGGCGAGGACCTCCCAGTTCGCGTCGAGGTCCGCGTCGAGAACGGGCTGCGCGAGGGAGATCTCCCCGAGGCCGCGCAGCAGGTTGTCCAGCGCGAGCAGCGAGTGGCCGAACGCGACGCCGATGTTGCGCTGCGTCGTCGAGTCGGTGAGATCGCGCTGCAGGCGTGAGGTCACGAGGGTCTGCGCGAGAGTCTGGAACAGCCCGCCGGCGATCTCCAGGTTCGCCTCGGCGTTCTCGAACCGGATCGGGTTGATCTTGTGCGGCATCGTCGACGACCCCGTCGCACCGGCGACCGGGATCTGCGAGAAGAAGCCCAGCGAGATGTACGTCCACACGTCGGTCGCGAGGTTGTGCAGGATGCCGCCGGCGTGGCGCGCCCTGTCGTAGAGCTCGACCTGCCAGTCGTGCGACTCGATCTGGGTCGTCAGCACGTTGAACCCGATGCCGAGTCCCTCGATGAACGAACGCGAGATCTCGACCCAGTCGGCGTCGGGCTCGGCGGCGAGATGCGCCGACCACGTGCCCGTCGCGCCGGAGAACTTCGCGAGGTACTCGCCGCCCTCGATCTGGCGGGCGACGCGCTCGAGGCGCCACGCGAACACGGCGAGCTCCTTGCCCATCGTCGACGGCGTCGCCGGCTGACCGTGGGTGCGGGACAGCATCGCGGCATCCCGGTGCTCGATCGCCAGTTCTCCGAGCCGCGCGATGACGTCGCGCAGCTTGGGCAGCCACACGTTGACGACGGCACGCTGCACCGTGAGGGCGTACGAGGCGGAGTTGATGTCCTCGCTCGTGCACGCGAAGTGCGTGAGCTCGGCGATCGCGTCGAGTCCCAGCGTCGACAGGCGATCGCGCACGAGATACTCGACGGCCTTGACGTCGTGGCGGGTGACGGCCTCCTTCTCGGCCAGCCAGTCGATCTCGGCCTGCCCGAACTCGAGGTACAGCGCGCGCAGCCGCGCCTTGTCGTCGTCCGGCAGTGGCGACGTGCCGAAGAGCGACCGGTCGGTGAGGGCGATGAGCCACTCCACCTCGACCTCGACGCGGGCGCGGTTCAAGCCGGCCTCGGACAGGTAGTCGGCGAGCCCCGTGACGGCGGCGCGGTAGCGGCCGTCGAGGGGGCTGAGCGGCTGGGGAGGCAGAGAGGTCACGGGTCTCCCGTCGGCGACAGCGCGGACGTCAGACGGCCGGGCGGATCGCGGGTTCGAGCTGCCGGAAGAGCGCCCGGCTCGCAGTCTCGATCATACCGAGCACGTCATCGAACATTCCGGCGCTGGCGTAGTAGGGGTCGGGCACGTCCATGACGTGCGGCGACGAATCGAACGACATCAGCAGCGCGATCTTGTCGGTGTCGGCCTCGCAGCGCGCCCACCCCCGCAGGATCCGCTCGTGCGAACGATCCAGCGCGACGATGAGGTCGCTGCGTTCGAAGTCGGTGTGCGCGAACTGCCGCGCGCGGTGCCGCGCGCCGTCGTAGCCGCGGCGCTCGAGGGCCGCCAGAGTGCGGTGATCGGCGCGCTCGCCCACGTGCCAGTCGCCCGTGCCGGCGCTCGCAGAGCCGACGCGGGCGCCCAGGCCCGCGGCATCCGCGAATCGTCGGAAGACGACTTCGGCCATGGGGGAGCGGCAGATGTTGCCGGTGCAGACGAAGACGACGCGGAAGGGATCCACGGCGGTCGCAGTCATGGCCTCCATTGTGGCGTGCCGTCCGCGCGCACGCATCATCCGATTCGACGACGGATGTTCCGCCGCAGGGTCTTCCGCGCGGATGCCGCTTCCCCTAGCGTTACCCCTGAAAACCGCTCCCCGCGTCTCTGCTGGAGGTTGCCGTGCGTCGTCTTTCCGCCCTCATCGCCGCTGTCGCACTCGTGCTGGTCGGCTCCGCCCCCGCGTCGGCCGCGCCGCCGCCCGAACTCGTCATCAACGAGTTCTCGGCATCGACGGCCGGCGCCGACGTCGAATACGTCGAGCTGCTGGTTCCCGCGGGCGTCGACCTCGTCGGCTACGCGCTGCTGGGCGTCGAGGGCGACGCTCCGGCCACGGGCGTCGTCGACAACGTCATCACGTTCCCCGCTCCGGATGCCGCGGGCCGGTCGCTCGCCGAACTCGCGGCCAACACGCTCGAGAACGGCAGCCTGAGCCTGCTGCTCGTGACAGGGACGATCCCGGCGGTCGGCACCGACATTGACGCCGACGACGACGGCGTCATCGACGACGGGTTCGGATTCGAGGTCGTCGACGCCGTCGCCGTGCACGACGGCGGCGCGACCGACCTGACCTACGGCGGTGTGACGCTCGGCGTCGCGTACGACGGTCTCGCCTTCGCTCCCGGAGGGGCGTCGCGCATGCCCGACGGCGCCGCGGACTGGGTGCGCAACGACTTCGATCTCGCCGGCATCCCGGGGTTCACGGGCACTCTCGTGGCCGGTGAGGCCGTCAACACCCCCGGTGCGGCGAACACGACGACGCTCGAGCCGACCGAGCCGGGTCCGGGTGAGGCGGGATGCGACCTCGACGCCGTGACGATCGGGTCGATCCAGGGCGCGGGCTCGGCGACGCCCGTGCCGGGCACGACGGTGCGCGTCGAGGGAACCGTGGTCGGCGACTTCCAGGTCGGCGGGTTCGACGGCTACTACGTGCAGGACGCCGGTGATGCGGACCCCGCGACCTCGGACGGCATCTTCGTCTACGCTCCCGGCGGTGCCGACGTCGCGGCGGGCGACGTCGTGAGCGTCGCGGGCGTCGCCGACGAGGCGTTCGGGATGACGCAGATCACGGCCGGCGGCATCGAGGTGTGCGGCACGGCCGAGCTGCCGGCGGCGACGCCGCTCACGCTCCCCGCGACGCCCGAGCAGCGCGAAGCCCTCGAGGGCATGCGCGTGACGCTGCCGCAGCAGCTCGCGATCGGCGAGCACTTCGAGTTCGGCCGGTTCGGCACGATCACCCTGACGCTCGGCCGCCAGATGCAGCCGACGCAGCTGTACGACGCCGGCTCACCCGAAGCCGTCGCGCTCGCCGCGCGGAACGCCGCCGAGTCGATCACGGTCGACGACGGCCGCGGCATACAGAACCCCGACCCCGCGATCCACCCGAACGGCGCCGAGTTCACGCTGCAGAACAGCTTCCGGGGCGGCGACCTCGTCGCGAACGTGACGGGCGTGCTCGACTACCGCTTCGACACGTGGGCGGTCCAGCCGACGCAGGGAGCCGACGTCGAGGTCGCGAACCCGCGCCCGCCCGCGCCCGAGGTCGAGGGTGATCTGACGGTCGCCAGCTTCAACGTGCTCAACTACTTCACGACGCTCACGGGTCCCGACGCGCGCGGCGCCGACGACCCGGTCGAATTCGAACGCCAGCAGGCGAAGATCGTCACGGCGCTCGCCGAGATCGACGCCGACGTGTTCGGGCTCGTCGAGATCGAGAACAACGGCACCGCCGTCGCCGCCCTCGCCGCCGCGCTCAACACCCGGCTCGGCGCCGACGTCTACGACCACATCGAGACGGGCGTCATCGGCACCGACGTCATCGCGACGGCGATCCTGTACAAGCCGGCATCGGTCACCCCGGCGGGCGCGTTCCAGCTCATGGACCAGTCCCAGGACTCGCGCTGGCTCGACGACTTCAACAGGCCCGGCCTCACGCAGAGCTTCACCGACGCGCACGGTGCATCCTTCACGGTCGTCGTGAACCATCTGAAGTCGAAGGGCTCGACCTGCGCCGCCGTCGGCGATCCGACCGATCCGAACGGGCAGGGCAACTGCAACGGCGTGCGCACGCAGGCGGCCGCGGCGCTCGCCGACTGGCTCGCGACCGATCCGACCGGTCAGGGCGCGGGGCGCGAGCTGATCCTCGGCGACCTGAACGCCTACGCGCAGGAAGACCCCCTGCAGGTGCTCTACGGCGCGGGCTATAGCGACGTCGTCGGAGGTGACAGCTACACGTACGTGTTCGACGGGCAGCTCGGCTCGCTCGACCACGCGCTGGCCGGCAGCGACATCGTCGACGAGGTCGCCGGCGCCGCCGTGTGGAACGTCAACGCCGACGAGCCGAGCCTCATCGACTACGACATGACGTTCAAGGCCGACGCGCAGGATGCCCTGTATGCACCGGACGTCTACCGCTCGAGCGACCACGACCCCGTCGTCGTGGGGCTCGACCTCGAGGCGCCTGACACGACAGCGCCGAGCATCACGGTCACGCCGTCGCAGCGGTGGATCGTCCTGCCGATCGGCGACCGCCGTGTCGACATGACGGTGCGCGCGACCGACGACAGCGGCGACGTCACGGTGACGCTCACCTCGGCGACGGCGACCGGCGCCAAGAGGGCGGCGATCACCACGCTCAGCGACACGTCGTTCCGCGTCCGCGCCGTGAACGACGCCGTCTACACGTTCACCTATACGGCCACGGATGCCGCGGGCAACAGCTCGACCGCCACGGCGAAGGTCTACGTGGGAACCGCGATCTTCCGCCGCTGACCCGGTTCCTCCCCAGCCGGGGCAACAGCCCGGGAGTGCACGGATGCCGGTGGGCGCCGGTCGTGCGATGAGTGACGCGCCGATCATGGCTGGGTGACGCAGCTCGACATCATCATCCGGGAGCTCGACGCGCTGGCCCGCCGGTTCGTCGACGCCGCACAGCACGCGCGCACCCTCTCGGGCCTCACCGACTGGCAGTCGAGCGCGGCGACGGCGTTCCACGAGCGCGCCGAACGCTGGGCCGGCGACGTCGCGAGCCTGGCGGCGCTCGCCGACACGGCGAGAGCCGCGGCGGTCCACGCTCGCGCGCTCGAGTGGGCGCGCCTCGATCGAGGCCCGCTGTGACAGGCGAGCTCGACATCCGCGGCGGTGGTGCCGTCGCCGTCGACACCGAGACGCTGCGTGCGACGGCGGCACGGTTCGTCGGTGCCCGCGTCGAGCTCGATGAGCTGGCGGCACGCCTCGGTGCGGTGCAGAACATGCTGTTCGCCGAGCGTCATGCCGGGGCTCAGAGTGCGGCATCCGTGCTGTCGAGGCGGCTCTTGCACGTGCAGTTCGATGCCGACGCGATCGCCGAGCAACTGCGGGCGGCCGCGGCGATCTACGAGCTCGTCGACCTCGATGCGCAGCACGCGGCAGCCGTCGCGACGGGGGACGAGGCCGCGCTGGACCGGATCGCCCGCCGTCGCGCCGCGCTCGGGGCGGAGTACTCCGGCATCGGCGAGCAGGCGTCGCTGCTCGCGTTCGAGCGCGCGATCATGTGGCCGTCCGAGCTCGTACGCCAGGCCACCGAGACGGGCTTCGATCTGGGCGGCATCTTCAGCGCTCCCGCTGCCGTCGTCGGAGGAGTCGTCGGCGGGCTCGGCACGATCCTCGGAGCGGGCGTCGTCGGGTTCAGCCGCTGGGGGCAGATCGGCCGGCATGAGCGACTCGCTCCCGCGCGAGACGCGGTCACGGTGGAGCGCGTGTCCACCGGCACGACGACGGCTCCGGCGAGCCTCGCTGCTGCGGCATCCCGCATGCCCGGCGACGGTGCGACGCGCGTGCGGGTCGAGCGGTACGCCATGCCGGGCGGATCGGCGCAGTACGCCGTCTACGTGTCGGGCACGAAGTCGGCCGGCGCCGGGGGGCCGGAGGCGTGGGATGCGCGGTCGAACGTCGACCTCGCGGCGAAACGGGCGTCGGCCTCCTACGAGGCGACCCTCGCCGCGCTCGAATCCGCCGGAGCGCGCCCCGGCGACACGGTGCACGCCTTCGGGCATTCGCAGGGCGCCATGATCACGTCGCACCTCGCTCTCGAGGGAGGGTACGACACGCGCACGCTCGTCTCGTTCGGCTCTCCCGTCGAGGCCGATGTGGGGCACCGCACGCTGAGCGTCGCGCTGCGCCACACCGATGACCCGATCGCCGGGCTCGCCGGCGGCGGCAGTATGGCGCCTGTCGGGGCTCCCGGCAGCTTCGTCGTCGAACGCTCGACCGACCCGACGCCCGATGTGATCGACGCCGCGACGCCGTCGCACGGCATGAGGTACTACGCCGAGACGGCGGCGATGGTCGACGCGTCGACGGATCCGCGCGTCGAGGCCGTGCGTGCCGTCTTCGCCGAACTCGGCACGGCCGAGCGGGTCGACGTCGTCGAGTTCGGTGCGGAACGCGCCGTCAGTCCCGCCGCTTCTGCTGGGGGCGCAGCAGGATTCCGAAGAGCCAGTTGATGAGCGAGATGAGGATCGCCGCGAGCACACCCCACCAGAAGCTCTCTACCCGCAGGCCCCAGTCCCAGAACGACGTGATCCACCCCGTCAGCCAGAGGAGGAAGGCGTTGATGATGAGCCCGATGAGTCCGAGGGTCAGGACATAGAGGGGAAAGGCGAGCACTTTGATGACCGTGCCGATGATCGTGTTGACGATCGCGAAGATCGCCGCGACGAGCAGCAGGGTCAGGACGAGCTGGAGCGTCTCGCCGGGAGGGAACGCGATGACGCTGACCTGCAACGCGGGGATGAGCGTCACGATCCAGATGGCGAACGCATTGATGACGACGCGGATGATGAAGCGCATACCCGGCAGTCTCGCACGCGCTCCACCCGCGCGAGCGAGAACAGCGCTGCCGCCCGGTTCCGAAATGGTATCAACGGCCGACTGACGCGGCATCCGCTCTCGCTCGTAGACTCTGCATCGTGACCGAAGCCTCCGACCTCCCCATCCGCGTCCGTGCCGAGATCGCCGCCCTGCCGCCGTACAAGCAGGGCCGGCAGGCCGGTGGCGAAGCGTTCAAGCTGTCGAGCAACGAGAACCCGTTCGACCCGTTGCCGGGCGTGCTCGAGGCCGTGCAGTCCGCGACCTCGCTCAACCGCTACCCCGACGCGTCGGCGGCGCGTCTGCGTGAGCGCATCGCCGAGCGCTTCGGCGTCGGGCCGGACTCCGTCCACATCGGCGCCGGCAGCGTGTCGATCCTCGCCCAGCTCGTGCAGGCGACGTCGGGTCCCGGCGACGAGGTCGTCTACGCGTGGCGCTCGTTCGAGGCCTACCCGTGGCTCGCCGTCGTGGCGGGGGCGACCGCCGTGCAGGTGCCGTTGACCGCCGATGCGCGCCACGACCTGCCGGCGATGGCCGCCGCGATCACCGACCGCACGCGGGCCATCATCGTGTGCAGCCCCAACAACCCCACGGGCCCCATCGTGACCCAGGCGGAGTTCGACGCGTTCGTCGCGCAGGTGCCCGCCGACGTGCTCGTGGTCCTCGATGAGGCGTACGCCGAGTTCGTGACCGACCCCGACGCCGTCGACGGCGAGCGCGTCCTTCGGGCCGCCGACCGCCCGAACGTCGTCGTGCTGCGGACGTTCTCGAAGGCGTTCGGTCTCGCGGGTCTGCGCGTCGGCTACGCCGTGGGGCACCCGCGCATCCTCGATGCGGCACGGAGCACCGCCATCCCCCTGTCGGTCACGAACCACGCCGAGGAAGCCGCGCTCGCGAGCCTCGACGCCGAGGCGGACCTGCTCGAGCGTGTGCGCACGATCGCCGAGCGTCGCGATCGCCTCGCGGCGGCGCTCCGCGACACGGGCTGGGCCGTCCCGCAGGCGCAGGGCAATTTCGTCTGGCTGCCTGCGGGCGACGAGACGCTCGCGATCGCCGAGGCGTTCGACGCGGCCGGACTCATCGTGCGACCCTTCGCGGGCGACGGGATCCGTATCTCGGTCGGCGAGGAAGCCTCTGTCGAGAACGTCCTACGGATTGCGGCATCCGTTGTGAAGGACCTCCCAGAAGGGCACTCGGGCCGGTCGATAGCGTAGAACGATGACGACGCCCCTCAGCGAGGAGTCCGAGGTCGTCCGCGTTCTCGCGGCCGACGGAACGTTCGCCCCGACCGCCGCCGCCGAACCGTACCTGGCGCTCATCGACGCGCTCCCCGAGACAGAGCTCGAGCGTCTCTACCGCGACATGGCGGTCATCCGCGCCTTCGACCGGCAGGCGACGAACCTGCAGCGTCAGGGGCAGCTCGCCCTGTGGCCTCCGAGCTTCGGGCAAGAGGCCGCACAGGTCGGCTCGGCGCGCGCGGCCAGGCCGCACGACCACCTCTTCCCGTCCTACCGCGAGCACGTCGTGACCAAGATCCGCGGCGTCGACCCGATCGACATCATCCGCCTCATGCGCGGCGTGACGCACGGCGGGTGGGACCCGACGGATCCTGCGAACGGCAACACCCACATCTACACGCTCGTGCTCGGTGCGCAGACGCTGCACGCGACGGGCTTCGGCATGGGACTCGTCTTCGACGGCCGCTGCGGCACGGGCGATCCCGACCGTGACGAGGCCGTCCTCGTCTACTACGGCGACGGCGCCTCGAGTCAGGGCGACGTGCACGAGGCGATGGTGTTCGCCGCGAGCTATCGCACTCCCGAGGTGTTCTTCCTGCAGAACAACCAGTGGGCGATCTCGGTGCCCGTCTCGACGCAGTCGCGCGTTCCGCTCGTGCGCCGCGGCCACGGCTACGGCATCCCGAGCATCCAGATCGACGGCAACGACGTCCTCGCGAGCTACGCCGTCACCCGCACGGCACTCGATGAGGCGCGCAGGGGCGCCGGTCCCCGAGTGATCGAGGCGCTGACCTACCGCATGGGCGCGCACACGACGAGCGATGACCCCACGAAGTACCGCACGTCCGAGCAGGAGCAGTCCTGGGCCGAGCGCGACCCGATCGCGCGGATGCGCACGTATCTCGAGGGCCGGGGTGCATCGAGCGCCTTCTTCGCCGACGTCGACGCCGAAGCCGAGGCGACGGCCGACGACATCCGGGTGCGCACGACCGAGCTGGGCAGCATCCCGAACGACGTGATGTTCTCGCACGTCTACAGCGCGCAGCATCCGCTCATCGACGAGCAGCGGGCGTGGCTGGCCGATTACGAGGCATCGTTCGAGGAGGCCGGCGCATGAGCGAGACGACCACCATGGCGTTCAGCCGCGCCCTCAATGCGGGACTGCGCGCAGCGCTCGCCGACAGCGACCGCGTGCTGCTGATGGGCGAGGATATCGGTCCGCTCGGCGGCGTCTTCCGCGTCACCGAGGGGCTGCAGGCCGAGTTCGGCGACCGCCGCGTGATCGACACGCCGCTGGCCGAGTCCGGCATCGTCGGCACGGCGATCGGCCTCGCGATGGCGGGCTTCCGGCCCGTGTGCGAGATCCAGTTCGACGGTTTCGTGTTCCCCGCGTTCGATCAGATCACGTCGCAGCTCGCGAAGATCACGAACCGGCACGAGGGCGCGATGTCGTTCCCCGTCGTCATCCGCATCCCGTACGGCGGGCACATCGGCGCCGTCGAGCACCACCAGGAGAGCCCCGAGGCGTACTTCACCCACACGCCCGGCCTGCGGGTCGTGAGCCCGTCGACGCCGAACGACGCGTACTGGATGATCCAGGATGCGATCGACTCGCCCGACCCCGTCATCTTCCTCGAACCGAAGGCGAAGTACTGGCAGAAGGGCGAGGTCGACACGACGACCCGCCCGCTGCCGCTGCACGCGTCGCGGCTCGTGCGCCCCGGCACCGACGTCACGCTCGTCGGGCACGGCGCGATGGTGACGACGCTGCTGCAGGCGGCGGCGCTCGCCGAGTCCGAGGGCACGTCGTGCGAGGTGATCGATCTGCGCTCGCTGTCGCCGATCGACTACGGCCCGATCCTGGACTCCGTGCGCCGCACCGGCCGCATGGTCTACGCGCAGGAGGCGCCGGGCTTCACGTCGCTCGGCTCCGAAGTGGCGGCGACCGTCATGGAGCGGGCGTTCTACGCGCTCGAGGCGCCCGTGCTGCGGGTGTCGGGCTTCGACACGCCCTTCCCGCCCGCGAAGCTCGAGGCCACGTACCTGCCCGACGCCGACCGCATCCTCGAGGCCGTCGACCGCGCCCTCGCCTACTGACCCCCACCCATGACCGCGAGACTGCACCGGGAGGCCGAGACAGCGGGTGAACCCCGCAGTCTCGGCGCTCCGTTGCAGTCTCGCGGGTTCGGAGAGGAATGAGCATGAGCATGCAGACCTTCACGCTGCCCGACGTGGGCGAGGGACTGACCGAGGCCGAGATCGTCTCGTGGCGCGTCGCGCCGGGCGACACGGTCGCCGTCAACGACGTCATCGTCGAGATCGAGACGGCGAAGTCGCTCGTCGAGCTGCCGTCGCCGTTCGCCGGCACGGTCGGCGACCTGCTCGCGGCCGAGGGCGCGACGGTCGAGGTCGGCGCCGCGATCATCACGATCACGGATGCTGCGACCCCGCCCGCACCGCCGGCGGCGGCGCCGTCCCCCGCAGACGACGGCGGCTCGGTCCTCGTCGGGTACGGGACCGGCGGCGAGGTGACGTCGCGGCGCAAGAAGCCCGCCGACCAGGCGAAGCGCATCGAGGCGTCGACCGGGGTCGTGGCGAGGCCGCCGATCCGCAAGCTCGCGCGCGATCTCGACGTCGACCTGTCGACCGTCACGGCGACGGGCCCCGCCGGAGAGGTGACGCGCGACGACGTCGTGACCCACGCGTCGCAGGCCTCGGTGTTCCGCAACATCGCGACGCCCGAGCGCAGCGCCGTGCGCGAAGAGACGATCGCCGTCGGCGACGACGGCGCCGGCCGCGAGGAGACGATCGCCGTCAAGGGCGTCCGCAAGGCGACGGCGTCGGGCATGGTCCGGTCGGCGTACACGGCGCCGCACGTCTCGGTGTGGACCGACGTCGATGCGACCCGCACGATGGAACTGGTCAAGCGGCTCAAGGCCTCGCCCGACTTCGCCGACGTCAAGGTCTCGCCGCTGCTGATCATGGCGCGCGCCGTCATCTGGGCCGTCCGCCGCACGCCCATGGTCAACGCGGCGTGGGTCGAGGTCGACGGCGGCGCCGAGATCCGCGTGCGTCACTACGTCAACCTCGGGATCGCCGCCGCGACGCCGCGGGGCCTGCTCGTGCCGAACATCAAAGATGCGCAGGACCTCAACCTGCGCCAGCTCGCCCGCGCCCTCGAGAAGCTCACCGCGACGGCGCGCGAGGGTCGCGCCACTCCTGCCGATCAGCAGCACGGCACGATCACGATCACGAACATCGGCGTGTTCGGAATGGATGCCGGCACCCCGATCATCAACCCCGGTGAGGCCGGGATCGTGGCCCTCGGCACGATCCGGCAGAAGCCGTGGGTCGTGGACGGCGAGGTCCGCCCGCGCTGGGTCACGACGGTCGCGGGGTCCTTCGATCACCGTGTCGTCGACGGCGACGGCATGTCGCGTTTCATCGCCGATGTCGCCTCGGTGCTCGAGGAGCCCGCGCTGCTGCTCGATTGAGGCCGCGCGGCCGCACCCGTGTTGAGAACGATTCTCATTAGCTGTTAGAGTCTGCGAGTGACTTCGACGCGACGCATCCTGACCGCTGTGGCCCTGACCGCCACCCTCGCCCTCGCGGGCTGTTCGACCGGCGCCGAGGCCGAGGACGGTCGCATCTCGGTCGTCGCCTCGACGAACGTCTACGGGCAGATCGTCGAGGCGATCGGCGGCGACGCCGTGAGCGTCGTGTCGATCGTGTCGTCGGCCTCGCAGGATCCGCACTCGTTCGAGGCGAGCGCGCGCGACCAGCTCTCGGTGTCGCGCGCCGATCTCGTCGTGATGAACGGCGGCGGGTACGACGCGTTCATGGACGCCCTCGTCGACGGGGCGGGAGCTGTCCGGCCCGTCGTGCCCGCCGTCGAGTTCTCCGAGGCGACGCCCCCCGCCGACCACGGCGACCACGACCACGACCACGGCGACGACGACCACGATCACGACCACGACCACGACCACTCGGTCAACGAGCACGTCTGGTACGACCCGCACGTCATGGCGCACCTGGCCGAGGCCATCTCGATGGAGCTGAGCGCGCTCGATCCCGACAACGCCGACGCGTTCGCGGCGAACCTGGCCGAGTTCACGAACGGCATCGACGAGATCGAGTCGACGCTCGGGACGCTGTCGACCGAATTCGGCGGCGCCGAGATCTTCGTGACCGAGCCCGTCTCGCTGTACCTGACCGAGGCGGCCGGCCTCGTCAACATCGCACCCGACGACTTCACGCACGCCGTCGAAGACGGGCGCGATGTGCCCGCGGCGACGCTGCTGGCTGCGACGAAGCTCCTGCAGACCGGGCAGGTCGCCGCCGTCGTGGTCAACCGCCAGACCGGCGGGGCCGAGACGACCGCGATCACCGACGACGCCGCGTCGCTCGGCATCCCGGTCGTGGAGTTCAGCGAGACGCTGCCCGAGGGCCAGACGTACCTCGAGTGGATGCAGGCCAACGTCACCCTGCTCGGCGAGGCGCTGCGCGGATGACCCACCCGCTCGTCATCCGCGACGCGTCGCTGCACCGCGGCGACCGTGAACTGTGGTCGGGTCTCGACCTCGACGTCGCGCCCGGCGAGCTCATCGCGGTGCTCGGGCCGAGCGGAACCGGCAAGACGACCCTCCTGCGCGCCATCCTCGGGCTCGAGCCGCTCAGCGGCGGTGGGATCGAGGTGTTCGGCCAGCGCGTGCACCACCGCGGCAACCGCGGCGTCGGATACATCCCGCAGCAGCGACCGCTGCCGCCCGAGACGTCGCTGCGTGGCCGCGACCTCGTCGCCCTCGGCGTCGACGGGCACCGCTTCGGCCTGCCCTTCCCGCGTCGCGGCGATCGCGCGCGCATCGACGCGCTCGTCGACGCCGTCGGCGCGCGCGCGTTCGCCGACCGGCCCGTGGGCCTGCTGTCGGGGGGCGAGCAGCAGCGCCTGCGCGTCGGCCAGGCGCTCGCCGACGATCCGCGACTGCTGTTGTGCGACGAGCCGCTGACGAGTCTGGACCTCGCCAATCAGCAAGCCGTCATCGGGCTCATCGACCGCCACCGCCGCGACGCCGGTGCCGCCGTCCTGCTCGTCACGCACGACATCAACCCGCTCCTGGGCAAGGTGGATCGCATCCTGTACATCGCGAACGGCCGGTTCATGCTCGGCACACCCGGCGAGGTGCTGCGCTCGGACGTGCTCACCGACCTGTACGGCGCACACGTGTTCGTGCTGCGCGCGGGCGACCGGCTCGTCGTCGTCGGGGCCCCCGACGCCGAGAGCGCTCACCACCACCACGACGGAGAGCACGAATGAGCTGGTCCGACATCGCCGACGCCATGTTCGGGGGTCTGGGCGACTACGCCGAGATCCTCGGGCTCGTGTCGAACTCCGTCATCGCGGGCGCCGTCCTCGGCCTCGTCGGAGGTCTTGTCGGAGTCTTCGTCATGCAGCGCGACATGGCCTTCGCCGTGCACGGCATCAGCGAGCTGTCGTTCGCGGGCGCCGCGGCGGCGTTGCTCATCGGCGTCGACGTCGTGACGGGCTCGATCGTCGGATCGGTGCTCGCCGCCGCGATCGTCGGCTGGCTGGGCGCCCGCGCGCGCGACCGCAACTCGATCATCGGCGTGCTCATGCCGTTCGGTCTGGGGCTCGGCATCCTCTTCCTCTCGCTCTACGACGGCCGCAGCGCCAACCGCTTCAGTCTGCTGACGGGTCAGATCGTGTCGGTGCAGACCGGTGAGCTCGGCTGGCTCATCGGCATCAGCGTCTTCGTGCTGGTCGGGATGCTGCTCATCTGGCGGCCCCTGCGCTTCGACTCGCTCGACCCGCAGTCCGCCGCCGCACGCGGAGTGCCGACGACAGCGGTGTCGCTCGCGTTCATGCTGCTGCTGGGCCTCATGGTCGCCGTCGCGGTGCACATCATCGGCGCCCTGCTCGTCATGGCGCTCCTGGTGACTCCCGCCGCCGCCGCGATGCGCGTCGCGACGGGACCCGTCGCGGTGCCCGTGCTCGCCGCCGTCTTCGGCTTCGTCTCGGCCGTGGGCGGCATCCTGCTCGCGATCATGGGCACGCTCCCCGTCAGCCCCTACATCACGACGATCTCGTTCGCGATCTACCTCGTGTGCCGGTTCCGCGGCTCCCGGGCACCGCTCAGAGCCCGCGGGTAGACTCCCCGGCATGGCCCAGCGGAACACGTGGCAGCGCGAGCGCGTGCGCGAAGCCCTCGCCGACACCCCGGGTTTCGTGAGCGCGCAGACGCTGCACGCGACGCTCCGCGAAGACAACACCGGCATCGGCCTGGCGACCGTCTACCGGGCTCTGGCGGGTCTCGCCGCGCAGGGCGAAGCGGATTCGCTGCAGAGCCCCGAGGGCGAAGCCCTCTACCGCGCGTGCACGACGACGGCGCACCATCATCACCTGATCTGCCGTTCGTGCGGACTCACGGTCGAGATCGAGGCGTCCGACGTCGAGCAGTGGGCCCGCCGCACCGCCGAGAGCCACGGCTTCGCCGAGGCCGAGCACGTCGTCGACATCTTCGGGCTGTGCGCGACCTGCGCGCGGTCGCGGACGAGCGAGCGTGTCGCGGGCTGATTTCGCGCTGCGCCCCGGCGGTTCGACGGATCGCCCGCGCGCAGGACGCCTTCTCGTCCCCCTCGTCATCGGCGCCGCCGTCGTCGTGGGCCTGTTCGCGATCGACCTCTTCGTGCCCGAGCTCTTCCCGGCGCGCCTGCCTGCCCGCGCGCAGGACGGCCTGACCCTCGCGATCAGCGTCCTGATCGAGTCGCTCCCGTTCGTCGCGCTCGGCGTCGTGCTCTCGATCGTCGTGCAGGTGTGGATCCCGCCCGGTGCGATCGAGCGATGGATGCCGCGGCGCGCGTGGGCGCGACGGGCTGTGCTGTCGCTTCTGGGCATGGTCGTGCCGGTGTGCGAGTGCGGCAACGTGCCGTTCGCGCGCGGACTGATGATGCGCGGCTTCACGGTGCCCGAGACGCTGACGTTCCTGATCGCGGCGCCCATCGTGAACCCGATCGTCATCATCACGACGCACCAGGCGTTCGGCTACTCCGACGGCATCCTCGTCGTCCGGCTCGTCGGCGGATTCCTCATCGCGAACCTCATCGGCTGGCTGTATTCGCGGCATCCGTCGCCGGACGGACTGCTCACGGACCGCTTCCGCAGCACGTGCGCCCGCCAGCACGCACACGCGCACGGCGCGGCCGAGCGAGGCCGTCGCACCCTCAGCCAGTTCATCGTCGAGCTGCGCGCCGTCATGCCCGCCCTCGTCATCGGCTCGGCGCTCGCCGGCGCCGTGCAGGTGCTCATCCCGCGCGAAGCGCTCCTGGCCATCGGGTCGAATCCGGCGCTGTCGATCGTCGCTATGATCGCGCTCGCGATGGTCGTGTCGATCTGCTCGAACGTCGACGCGTTCTTCGCGCTGTCGTTCGCGTCGACCTTCACGCCGGGCTCGATCATCGCGTTCCTCCTCGTCGGGCCGCTCGTCGACGTCAAGATGCTCGCGCTGCTGCGCACGACCTTCACGACGCGCGCCCTCGCGGGGATCGTCGTCATCGTCGTGCTCGCGGCCTTCGCGATCGGGGCGGGGGTGAACCTCATTGGCTGACCCCTCTCGCGCGCTCCTGACCCGCTGGCTCGGCGTCGGCCTCGCCTCGGTGCTCGCGGTCGTCACGATCGCGCTCGCGGCGACCGATCGCCTGGCCCTGTATGTCAATCCCGATTCCGCGTGGTTCGCCGTCGGGATGGCGGTCATCGTGCTGATCGGCGCGGTCGCGAGCTTCGCGCTGCCGCTCGGCGCCGAAGACGACCACGGTCACGACCACGGTCACGACCACGCGGATCCGTCGTCCGCGCACCCGAAGAGACCCGCGCGGCAGCGCGCCGGTGCCGCCGCGGGGCGGGTCGCCATCGCGACAGGGGGCGTCGCGGCGTCGGGGGTCGTGCTGCTGACGCTCGTGCTGCCTCCCGCATCCCTCAGCGCCGAACTCGCGATGTCCCGCGACATCGGAGCGCCGCCGCTGTTCGCGGGAGCCGACGCCGTCACGCTCGCGGAGACGGGCGACACCTCGACGTTCGGGGTCGGGGAGTGGTCGGCGGTGTTCGCGACCGCGACGAACCCCGACGCGTTCGACGGCGACCCGGTCACCCTGACGGGCTTCGTCACCCCCGGCGACGACGGCTTCGATCTGACGCGCCTGGTCATCACGCACTGCGTCATCGATGCGCAGCCGGCGAACGTGCCGATCACGACCGGGAGCGTGCCGGACACGGGCCAGTGGGTCACCGTGACGGGCACGGTGAGAGCAACCGGCGACGGGCGGCTCGCGATCGCGGCGAGCGACGTGACGGCGATCGACGAACCCGGTGACCCCTATGAGTACTGACACGCGTCGGGGCCGCTCCCGCGCGCGGCGCGGCCGGGCGTTCCTGGTCTCGTTCGTCGCGGTCGTCGCGGCGCTCGCGGTCGCCGGCGCCGGAGCCGCGGCGATCGGCGTCGTGCAGGGTCCGCGCATCACGGATGTGCAGGTGGATCCGGCGGCCTCGGTGGCGGCATCCGGCTCGCGGATCATCGTGACGACGTCGCAGTCGCTCGCCGAGGTCGACCCCGCACAGGTCACCGTCACGCCCGAGACGCCGTTCGCCGTCGACACGTCCGGCCGCAGCGTGGGCGTGCGGTTCGGCGTGCCGCTGCGCGACGACACGGAGTACACCGTGACGATCGACGGGGTGCGGGGCCTCGGCGGCGGTCCCGACGGATCGATCGTCGAGACGTTCCGCACACCGCCCATCGCGGTGCACCTGCTGCAGCGCGGCGGCCCGAGCGACGACACCATCTTCCGCACCGACCTCACGGGCGATGAGGCGGTGCCGGTGTTCAGTCATCCCGACATCGAGGACTTCCGCGCGACGGCATCGCAGCTCGTCGTCTCGGTGCGCACGGCCGACGATCGCCCCGCGCTGCTGGTGACCGACCTCGACGGCTCGGGCGAGCGCGCGCTGCCGCTCCCCGGCGACGACGGCGTCGTGACGCACCTGCAGGCGGCCGACCGCGGCGATCTGATCGGCTTCACCTACTCGGATGCCACCCTCAGCGACGCGGGCGGCCTCGAGAGCGCCCTGTTCACGGTTGCGGGCGACACACCCACCCGGATCGAGGTCGCCGGCACCGATGCGCGGATCGCGCAGTGGCGGTTCGTGCCCGAGACCGACAGCATCCTGCTGCTCACCTTCGACGGGAACCTGCTTCTCACGGGCGCGGAAGGCGGCGAGGCGACCTCGCTGGGCACCGCGATCTCGATCGACGGCGTCGCCGGCACCGCGGCGATCGTCGAGCGACTCGACGGCATCGTCGTGCTCGACCTCACCGACGGCACCCAGCGCCCGCTCGTCACGCCCGACGAGGAGCTCGGCCTCCTCGGCACGGCGCTGCCCGTGCCCGGGGGCGGCACGCTGCGCTCGTCGGTCGTGCTCGACGAGACGGGCACGCGCTCGCTCGGCACGTCGGTCGCGCTCGTGGACGGCGACGGCGCGAGCCGCGGCATCGCCGACATCGGCCCCACCGATGCGCTCATGCAGACGTGCGTCTCGCCCAGTGGGCGCTATGCCGCCGTGACCGTCGCCCCCGACGCCGTTGACAACCCCTACGACGGCTACCTGCTGCCCCTGCCGGAACGGCTCGAGACGCGGATCTTCCAGCTCGACGACGCCGAGCCCGTCGTGTCGCTGGAGGGCTTCGCGCTCTCGTGGTGCCGGGTGCCGACCTCATGACGGCGGCGCTGCATCCCGCCGCTCGCGACGAGCTGGCCGCCCTTCCGCTCGCGGTCGCGCCGCGTCTGCTCGGCGGAGTGCTGCGCACGGTCGTCGAGGGCGAAGAGGTCGCCGTGCGCATCACCGAGGTCGAGGCCTACCACGGTCGCGGCACGGGCGACGTGCCCGATCCCGGCTCGCACGCGCGCATGGGGCGCACGGCGCGGAACGCGACCATGTGGGGCGAGCCCGGGCACCTCTACGTCTACCTGAGCCACGGCATCCATTCGTGCGTCAACGTCGTGTGCGGACCCGACGGCCTCGCCGGCGGAGTCCTGCTGCGCGGGGGAGAGGTGATCGACGGAGCGGATGCCGCATCCCGGCGTCGCCCCGCCGCGCGCGTCGCGCGCGACCTCGCCCGCGGTCCCGGCCGGCTCGGCGACGCCGTCGGCCTGCGGCATCCGCTGCATGACGGCATCGACGTCGTCACCGGCGCGGCGCTGCACGGAGCCGTCGCGCGCCTCGCCCTGCGCGACGAGCCCCTCGCCGAGGTCGCGACGGGGCCGCGCGTCGGCGTCGCGGGCGTCGCGGGCACGGCCGTCTTTCCGTGGCGCTTCTGGATCCCGGGGGACCCGACCGTGTCCGCCTTCCGGTGGGGGCGCGGCGCCGGCCCTGTGCTAGGCTGACTCTTTGTCTGCGTGCACTCCAGTACGCAGTACGTATCCTCACGAGGATGCAGACAAGGGATCTTGGGTGACACCGTCCGGTGTCACGGTACTAAGGAGACATCACTATGGCAGCAGTGTGCCAGGTGACTGGAGCAGTTCCCGGCTTCGGTCACAACATCTCGCACTCGCACCGCCGGACGAAGCGCCGCTTCGACCCGAACGTGCAGAGGAAGACCTACTTCGTGGCTTCGCTCGGCCGCAAGATCACCCTCAACGTGTCCGCTAAGGGCATGAAGGTGATCGATGCGCGCGGTATCGAGTCGGTTGTGAAGGACCTGATCGCGAAGGGTGTGAAGCTCTGATGGCCAAGAAGTCTCAGGACGTCCGTCCGATCATCAAGCTGCGTTCGACCGCCGGCACGGGGTACACCTACGTGACGCGCAAGAACCGCCGCAACAACCCCGACCGCATCGTGCTGAAGAAGTACGACCCTGTCGTGCGCAAGCACGTCGACTTCCGAGAGGAGCGCTGATCGCATGGCCAAGAAGAGCAAGATCGCGCGCAACCAGCAGCGCCAGGCGGTCGTCGACCGCTACGCCGCGAAGCGCGCCGAACTGAAGAAGGCGCTCGTTTCGCCGACCTCGACCGACGAAGAGCGCGAAGCCGCCCGCCTGGGTCTGCAGAAGCTGCCCCGCGACGCGTCGCCCGTGCGTCTGCGCTCGCGCGACGTCATCGACGGCCGCCCGCGCGGCATGCTGACGAAGTTCGGCATCTCGCGTGTCCGCTTCCGCGACATGGCGCACCGTGGCGAGCTGCCCGGCGTGACCAAGTCGAGCTGGTAAGCACCACCGCAGCAGAAAGGCCCGGAGTCCGCTCCGGGCCTTTCGCCTTTCCCGGGGCGCGTCGTGGTCGAATGGACGCGTGCCGCTGGATCCCTTCTTCGCCGAGCGACTTCGAGTGCACCGCCGGTACCTGCTCGGTCAGGCGGTCGGTTCGGCGCGCTCGCGGCTGGCGGCGCTCTGGCCGTTCTCACGCCCATCGGCACCCCCGAGTCCGAAAGCGCCGCTGAGCCCGCGCGCGCGTCATCGCCGGGCCGCACTCGCGTGGGACCGCACCGAGCTGCGCACGGTCGGCACCCCCGGACCCGATCTGCCGACGAGCGAGCACGAGGTCGCGGCAGAGCCGTCGTTCCGTGTGCGCGTATACCGGCCGACCCTCGCCGAGAACCCCCTGCCGGCGGTGCTCGCCTTCTTCGGCGGGGCGTTCCGCATCGGCGGCATCGACTATCCCACGACGGATGCCGCGTTCCGCCGCCGTGCGCAGGATGCGGGCGTCGTCATCGTCGCCGTCGACTACGCGCTCGCCCCCGAGCAGCGCTACCCCGTGCAGGTCGAGCAGGCCTATCGTGCGCTCGAGTGGCTCTTCGCGCAGGCCGACGACCTCGGCATCGACCGTGACCGGATCGCCGTCGCGGGCACGTCGGCCGGAGCGAACCTCGCCGCGGCGCTCACGCTCGTCAACCGTGACCGCGCCGCGATGCCGCTGCGACTGCAGCTGCTCGAAGTCCCCGTCACCGACCTCACCGGAAGGCACCTCGACCTGCGCGCGACCCGGGCGCTCGGCATCCCGAGCATCATCGCGCTGCGCGAACTGCGCTCGGTCGCCCGGACCTACCTGGGCGAGGCCGGGAACGCGCGCGAACCGTACGCCTCACCGCTGCGCGCACCGTCGCACGCGGGGCTGCCGCCCGCCGTCATCCTGACCGCCGAATACGACCCGCTGCGCGGCGACGGGGCGGCCTATGGCGCGGCGCTGCGCGCGGCCGGCGTCGACGCGAGCGTGGCGCAGTATCTCGGCGTGACTCACGACACTCCCCTCTTCACCGGTGCCCTCCCGGCCGCCCGTCGCTGGCACGACGACGTCGTCGCGGCGCTGCGCCGTCTGCACGCCGGAACCCCCGAAACGGTCGCCACAGCGGCCCCAACAGCCACAGAAGACCCCGACACGCCGTCACGAACGTCGAAAAGCGGCAGAAATCCGCGTGATTCCGCGGATTCGTGACTATAGTCAAGGCGGTCGATCCGACCAGCCGGAAGGCGCTCGCCAACCGGTCCCAGCAATAGGGGCGGTGCTCAAGCCGCCTTGGAGGACAACCCAAATGGCTGACAAGTCCATCACCAAGACCGAACTCGTCGCGAGCATCGCCAGCGCGACCGGCCAGAGCCAGTCCGCCGTGTCGGGCATGCTCGACTCACTCTTCTCGACCGTCTCCGAGGCCGTCGCCAAGGGCAGCAAGGTCTCGATCCCGGGCTGGATCTCGTTCGAGCGCGTCGAGACGTCGGCACGTACGGGCCGCAACCCGCAGACCGGTGAAGAGATCAAGATCCCCGCGGGCCAGCGCGTCAAGGTCACGGCCGGCTCGAAGCTGAAGGCCGCCGTCAAGTAACCGCGATCCCGGGTCGACGCTGCCGCGGGCAGCGTCGAGGCGGATCGAGACCTCTGTCTCTCGAAGGGGGATGCCGAACGCTCGCCATCCCCCTTCTGCGCGCCTAGGCTGGGATCGTGACCCCCGCGCCTTCTTCCCACGTCGCTGCTGCGCCGCCCGGAGCCGCGCGGCGAGCGCGTCCGCGCAGCCTGCGCTCCGTCGGCCCGGCGATCCTCGTCGTGGCCGCGTTCGTCACCCTCGCCTGGGCGCTCGCCTTCGGTGGCGGCGCGGAGCCGCTCGCGATCGCCGACCCCGGTCCGATCGTGCGCTGGGGGCTTCCGATCTCGAAGCTGCTCGTCAACCTCTCCGCCGCGGGCGTCGTCGGGGTCCTCGTCACGGCGCTGTTCGCGCTCAAGGCGGGCGAGCGCCCCTTCGACACGGCGCTGGATGCGGCATCCGTCTCTGCCGCCGTCTTCACCGTGGCCGCGGGCGCGACGGGCTTCTTCACGTTCGTCGACGCGTTCAACCCGGCGATCAGCGCGAGCCCCGAATTCGGGGCCCAGCTGGGGCGCTTCTTCACCGAGACCGAAGTGGGCCGCACGTGGCTCATCACGACGGTCGCGGGAGCGCTGCTGACGGTGCTGACCTTCGCCGTCCGGTCGTGGACGGCGACGCTGCTCGTCGCGGCACTGTCGATCGCCACGCTCGTGCCGATGGGCACGCAGGGACACTCCGGCGAGGCGGCGTTCCACCACGAGGCGATGACGGCGATCATCATCCACATCATCGGCGCCGCCGTGTGGCTCGGCGGACTGATGCTCATGGTGTTCGTGCGGCCGCTCCTCGATCGCGACGGTGTCGCCACGGTGCTCGGCCGCTACTCGAGCATCGCGCTCGCGGCTTTCATCGTCGTCGCCGCGAGCGGCACGGTGCGGGCCATGATCGGGCTCGGCGAATGGTCGATGCTCGCCTCGGCCTACGGCGTCATCCTCATCGTCAAGATCGTCGCCCTCATCGCGATCGGCGCGCTCGGTGCCTGGTACCGGCAGCGGCTGATCGCACGGCTGCGCGAAGACGGCGCGTCACGGCGCTTCTGGGGGCTCATCGCCTTCGAGCTCGCCCTCATGGGCATCGCCAGCGGCGCCGCCGCGGCACTGGCACGCACGCCTCCGCCCGTCGAGCCCGTCATCCCCGCCGTGCCGACGCCGGCGCAGATCCTGACACTCGCTCCGCTGCCCCCGGAACTGACCCCCGAGCGCTGGCTGACGTCGTGGAACCCCGACCTCATCTGGGTCTTCGCCGTCGCGTTCGGCCTCTTCTTCTACTGGGCGGGCGTGCGACGCCTGCACGTGCGCGGCGACCGCTGGCCGCTCCTGCGATCCGTGTCCTGGACGCTCGGACTGCTGCTGCTGTTCTGGGTGACGGCGGGACCCATCAACGTCTACCAGGACTACCTGTTCAGCGTGCACATGATCGGGCACATGCTGCTCGGGATGGCGATTCCCCTGCTGCTGGTCGTGGGCGCCCCCGTGACGCTCGCGGCGCGGGCGATCCGCAAGCGCGAGGACGGCACGCGAGGCGGCCGCGAGTGGATCCTGTGGGCCGTGCAGACGCCGGTGTCCCGCGTTCTGACGAACCCCTTCGTCGCCGCGGGCATCTTCGTCGTGTCGCTGTGGGTGTTCTACTACACCGACCTCTTCCGCTGGGCGCTGTACGACCACCTCGGCCACGAGTGGATGGTCGCGCACTTCCTCATCTCGGGCTACCTCTTCGTGCTGACGCTGATCGGCATCGACCCCGTGCCGTGGCGTCTGCCGTACCCCGGCCGCCTGCTGCTGCTCGTCGGCGTCATGGCGATGCACGCGTTCTTCGGCATCTCGATCATGATGCAGTCCGGGCTCATGGTCGCGGAATGGTACGGGTCGATGGGCCGCGAATGGGGTGCGACACCGCTCGAGGACCAGTACATCGGCGGTGGCGTCGCGTGGTCGGTCGGCGAGATCCCGACGCTCATCCTCGCCGTCACGGTCGCGATCCAGTGGTCGCGCTCCGACGCCCGGGTGCAGAAGCGCAGCGACCGGCACGCCGACCGCACGAATGACGCCGAGCTCGAGGCCTACAACGCGCAGCTGGCGCAGCTGGCCGAGCGCGACGCCCGCCGCAGCGTCAGGGAAGACCAGGCCCGCCGACGGTGATCGTCGCGGTGCCGTCGGGCAGCACCGTGATGAGCGCCGTCAGCACGAACGGCACGTCTTCGCTCACGGACCTGACCGATCCGTCGAAGAGCGAGCGGATGTCGACATCGATGTGCGCGATCGCCTCGGTGTCGGGGATCACCCACGCCGCGCCGTCGGGCACGAGCGTGATGACGGGCTGCGCGACGATCGACCACACCGGCTCCGACGCGATGCGCTCCTGCACATAGAACCCGAAGGGGCATGCCGTCGGCTGCAGCACCTGCTGCGTCGCGCACGACGTCAGGAACTCCTCGACGCGCTGCTGCACGACCGCCACGAACTCCTCGGTGGGCTCGGCCTGCACGTCGACCGCGACGGCCGAGAACGGGCTGTCCGAGAGCACTCCCACGCCGGCGGTCGACGAGATCGCGGTGTCGACCGACACCGAGTAGAACGCGGGAGAGAAGACCAGCAGCGACACCGGCGCGAGGGGGTCGGCGTCGAGACCGTCGGGCGAGACCTGCCGCTTGTCGATCTCGAAGCCGTTGACGTCGAACGACATCGACCCGCGCACGACGAGGTCCATCACGGCCAGCGGGCTCTCGGCGAACCGCCACGTCGGGGCGACGCCGATCGTGCCGTCGCGCTCGATCGAGAAGGTCGTGCGTCCGTCGACGCCGCCCGCGCGGTAGGTCACCGCGACGCGCGAGACGCCGTCCTGCTCGGTCTCGGACACGACCTCGACATCGCTGAGCGAGGCCAGGGCGTCACGGCGCAGCAGGGCGTCCGACGCGGTGGGCGGAAGACCGGCGCCTTCGAGGTCGGGGGTGTCGACGGCGACGCCCGGAAGAGCCAGCGCCTCGGCGGCGTGGCCGTCGGCGAGGAGGGAGAGGTAGCGCTCCACGAACGCCGTCGGCGAGTAGAACTCGCGGTACAGCGTCGCGACGCCCGCCGCGACCGCCGCGACGAGGAGCACCCCGACCAGACCGAGCAGCGTGAGGTCGACCGCGAGGCGGTTGCGGGATCGCCGCGCTCGTGTGCTGCCGGCCGCTTCGTTCACGACACCCAGTCTAGGAAGAGTGCTTTCCCCCGCGGAATCTGTGCACAGATGAGCGGCTGCCGGGCCGGGGTGCGGCATCCGATGGCTACCATGAATCGGTGACCACGCCGCCCCTGTCTGCCGAACAAGAGGCGCTGTTCCGTCTGATCGAAGACACGAACGAGCACGTGTTCGTGACGGGCCGCGCCGGGACGGGCAAATCGACGCTCCTGCAGCACCTGGCATGGAGCACGTCGAAGCAGATCGCGGTCTGTGCGCCGACGGGCGTCGCCGCGCTCAACGTCGAAGGGCAGACGATCCACTCGCTCTTCCGGCTGCCGATCGGCCTGATCGGGTCGAGCGACGAGAAGCAGACGGATGCCACGCGCAAGATCCTCAACGCCATCGAGACGCTCGTCATCGACGAGATCTCGATGGTCAACGCCGACCTCATGGACGCGATCGACCGGTCGCTGCGCCTCGCGCGGGGGCGCCGGCACGAGCCGTTCGGCGGGGTGCAGATCGTCATGTTCGGCGACCCGTACCAGCTGGCTCCCGTGCCGCCGCGCGGCGACGAGCTGCGCTATGTGCGCGATCACTACCGGTCGTTCTGGTTCTTCGACGCGCACGTGTGGGCGGGTGCTTCGACAGGCTCAGCAACCGGTGAGGGATTCGACGGGCTCATCGATCTCGGCAGGCACGGCGCCGAGCTGCACATCCGCGAGCTGGTCGACATCCACCGGCAGTCCGATGACGGGTTCAAGGCGATGCTCAACGCCGTCCGGCACGGCGTCGTGACAGCCGACATCGCGCAGGCGCTCAACGACACGGGGGCCCGCAGACCGCCGGATCCCTCGGACGACGAGCCCCCCATCATCACGCTCGCCACCCGCAACGACATCGTCAACAACATCAACCGCCGGCACCTCGCCGAACTGCGCGGCCGCGAGCAGACGGCACAGGCCGACGTGAGCGGCGACTTCGGCCGGGGCGAGGCCGGATACCCCGCCGACCCCGAGCTGAAGCTCAAGGTGGGCGCGCAGGTCATGTTCCTGCGCAACGACCGCGGCGCCTTCCCCGATCCGCCGCGGTGGGTCAACGGCACGATCGGGCGGGTCACCCGGATCGCGGGCGGCACGGTGCGCGTCGACGTCGACGGCGACGAGGTCGAGGTCGAGCCGGCGGTGTGGGAGAAGTACCGCTACGCGTACGACCCCGGATCGAAGGCGCTCACGCGCGAGATCGTCGCCGAGTTCACGCAGTTCCCGCTGCGCCTGGCGTGGGCGGTGACGATCCACAAGTCGCAGGGAAAGACCTACGACCGCGCGATCGTCGACCTCGGATCCGGGGCGTTCGCCCCCGGCCAGACCTACGTCGCGCTCTCACGGCTGACGTCGCTCGAGGGCCTCTATCTCACGCGGCCGCTGCGCCCGAGCGACATCCGGGTCGACCCGGATGTGCGGCGCTTCATCGCCGGCGCCCGGCGCCAGGCATCGACGCCGACGCTCCCCACCGGTCCCTGAGCCTGTCGCTGTCCCTGAGCCTGTCGCGGTCCCTGAGCCTGTCGCGGTCCCTGAGCCTGTCGCGGTCCCTGAGCCTGTCGAAGGGGGGGGTCAGGCGACGGCGGTCGACTTGGCGGCGCCGAGGTCTTCGAACAGCTCGGTGTTGAAGCGGTATGCGAGCAGCACCTCGTCGATGACGCGCTCCTGCTCGGCGGCATCCCAGGGCGCCTGGTCCATCTGCTCGCGGTAGACGTCCTTGAAGGCGGCGGGGTCGGCGATGTCGTCGAAGACGTAGAAGCCGATGCCGTTCGTCCCGAAGCCGAAGCGCCGGGCCATGAGGCGTCCGATGAACTGGCCGCCCGACAGGTCGCCGAGGTAGCGCGTGTAGTGGTGCGCGACGAAACCGCCCGCCCACGTCGCACCGACCTCGTTGATGCGGTCGACGTAGCGCTTCGTGGCGGGAAGCGGTTCGATCTGGTCGCGCCAGTCGCTGCCGACGAGGAATTCGAGGTCGGCTTCGAGGGCGGGCAGGCGCGTCAGCTTGTCGCTGATGAAGACGGATGCCACGGGGTCGTTGCGCATCTGCGCTGCGGTGCGCTCGAGGGCCTCGTAGATGAACCAGTGCTGCGCGACGAGGGCCGTGTAGTCCTCGCGGGTGCCGTCGCCCTTGAGCAGGTCGGCCATGAAGCCGGAGTGCTCGCTTCCCGAGTGTGCGCTCGTGGAGCGTTCCCAGAGTGTTTTCGAGAAGGGGATGACGTCGCTCATGCTCCCCAGTCTAGGCCGGTGAGGCGTGCCTAACCTACTCGGAGGGCTCGGGATGATACTCCCGCGGTCACGCGTGCGGACGCGGTTCGATGCCCAGGCGCTCGCACGCGGCGTCGTACAGTGCGACGATCTCGCGCCGCACTTCGGGGCGCTCGCTGATGGCGCCGCCGGGCCACGGCACGCGGAAGGAGACCTCGGTGCCGTCGGCGAGCCGGGCGATCCACTCGCCTCCGTCGCCGTCGAGGCCCGTCATGGTCGCCGAGGCGGGGTCACCTGCCGGTCCGAACGCGCGGGCGATGAGCAGGTTGTCGTCGCTGTGGTCGTCGTTCATGTGGTGGAGCACCGCAGTGCGCACGGAATCGTCGAAGGTGTGCGTCATGCGTCACAGCCTACGGATCGGCGTGACATCCTCGTGACCTGGGTGTGTTTGAATCTCTTGTCGGGGGTGGCCATGCGGGCAGTCAGGAAACCGCGGCGCGCCGCGGGTGCGGTCGCGGCCGCGCTCGTGCTCGCCGTCGCGTTCAGCGGCTGCTCCGCGCCCGAACCGACCGTCGAGCTGCCCACGCAGGTCGAAGGGGCCTTCGCCGACCAGACGCAGCAGCTGCTCAGCGATGCCGTCACTCACGCGATGGGCACGATCGGCGCGACCGGCGCCGTCGTCGGCGTGTGGGCGCCGTGGAGCGGCTCATGGGTCAGCGGAGTCGGCACCCAGACCCCCGGGGGTGCGGCCGTCACGACCGACATGCCCTTCCGCATCGGGCAGCTGACGCGGCCCATGACGTGCGATCTGCTGTATTCCGCCGTCGATGACGGGCTCGTCGAACTGGACGCATCCGTCTCTCAGTACGTCTCGGGCGTCGCCGACCTGAAGGACGTGACCCTCGAGCAGCTGTGCGACGGCACGTCGGGCATCGGCTCGTACGCGGGCAAGCTGCGACCCGTGTGGACGAAGAACCCGCAACGCGTGTGGAACGCGCGTGAGCTGGCCAGCTACGGCCTGGGTCAGCCGCGGTCGACGGAACCGGGCGAGAAGTTCGTCAGCTCCGACGCCAACTACGTTCTGCTCGGGCTCGCGATGGAGCGGGTGATGGGCGGCTCCGCCCGTGCCCTGCTGCAGGAGCACGTCGCCGAACCGCTCGATCTCACGGCGACCCGCCTGCCGGCGGGTGCTGCTGCTCCGGTCGCGGGCGGCATGACGGGTCTCACCCTCGAGAAGGACGAAGCCGGCGCGTGGATGTGCGCCGAGCCTGTCGACGTCTCGGCGATTTCCGCGAGCATCGGGTTCACCGACGCGGGTGCCGTGTCGACGGTCGATGACATGCGTCAGTACGTGCAGGCCCTCGCGACGGGCGCGCTGCTGTCCGAGCAGCTCGCCGAGAGCCGCTTCGCCGACGCCAAGCCGCTCAGCGACTCGGCGCCCTCGTGGCTCACGACGGCCGGCGGCGCGGTGATCGCCGGATCGCTCGTCGGCAACTACGGCTCGATGCCCGGGTACGCCACGGCGGCGTTCGCCGATCCCGAAACGGGTCTCACGGTCGTCGTCGCGCTGAACAACTCGGTGCGTGGCGCGGCACCTGCCCAGGAGCTCGCGTGGGAGCTCGCCGCGATCGCATCGAAAGCGCCCGCGGCATCCGGGGAAACCGCCCCCGAAGCAGGACTGCCGTGGACACCCGAGCAGTATCGCGAACAGCTCACCGCGAAGGCCGTCTGCGCCCCGCCCGCGGAGTGACACTCGCGCCCGAACGCGTCGGGCTCTAGGCTGGGCTGTACCCATGCACAGGGGGGCGTGGTCGGCTCGCCGGCCACCGGTTCCGGGGCGGTCCCCAACGCCGCGGGAGCGGAGCACCCGCTGTGCGCCGCCACTGGGTTCGTCGAAGGCAGGCCACGCCAATGGCCCAGTCCATCCCGTCACCGGCTTGGAGTCCACCGTCCGCCGTCGCGCTGCGTCGCGTACCGCTCCTCGTGCGTCCACGCTGGCTCGCCGCGGCCCTCATCGTCGCCGCCACGGCGGCCGGCGTGCTGTTCGTCGAGGTGGCCGAGCAGGATCTCGCCCGCCAACGCGACGTCCTCATTGCCGAGAGCATCCTGGTGCAGGACTCCCTCGCTGCGGCACGCAACGCGAACGCGCTCGCGCGAGTGCGCGAAGCAGACCTGCGCGTGCGCCTCGCCGAGCAGGGAAGGACGCTCGCCTCGACGTCGGGGTTCCTCAAGTGAGCCCCGCAACCCGTCGCTCGCTCGTGGTGCTGACGGCGTGCGCCGTCGTCGTCATGGGCGCGCAGATCGCCGATGGATCGGCCGTGCGGCACGAGCGGGACACGGTCGCCGCCGAGTTCGAGGCGCTGCAGGCCGAGAGCGCCCTCGTACGCGGCGAAGCCGTCGTGCTCGCCGAGCGTGCGGGCGGTCTGCGTGCGACGTCGTCGACCTATGACGTGCTCATCGACGCGCGCGAGGGCTTCGTCGCTTCGCTCGAGAAGGCGGATGCCGCCCTGTCGGCCGCCGACGGCAAGCTCGAGACGGCGGCCGAGCGTGCCGGCATCCTGAAACTGCAGCAGAAAGTGCTCGCCGAACGCACCGACGTCGCCGTCGTCGCCCGCGCCCGCGCCGACGTCGACGAGTACGCCGGCGATGTCACGAAGGCCGTCGAGGAGTACGACCGCGAACAGGCCCGCATCGCGGCCGAGCGGGCGGCGGCGGCATCGCGCGGCTACTCCGGGGGATCCGGCGGGGGCGGGGGCGGGTATTCCGGTGGCGCCTCGGCGGGCGGCGGCGGCGGAGGCGGTGCCGCGCCGGTCGCGGGCGGCTACGCGCGCGTGCGCGCTGCGCTCAACAACGTCGGCGGCGGTCACGTGCGGCTCGAGGAGTTCGCCGGCGCATGCGGCGGCGGTGCCGCGGCTGCCTGCGCGTCGCCCGGGGTCATCCGCTTCACGCCGGGCCTCGCCTCGTGGTCGGACGGTCGCCTGCACTGGGCGATGGCGCACGAGCTCGCCCACACCTACCAGTTCAACGTCTGGGGCCCGCTCGTCGCATCGTCGGGGTACGCGTCGCTGTTCGGCGGCAACATCGAGCTGCTCGCCAACTGCATGGCCGCCCAGCGCGGCTACGGCAGCGGCAACGTCTCGTGCTCGGGTGCGCAGCTGCAGTGGGCGGGATCGATCTGGGGCGGCGTCGTCCCGGGGTGAAGCGCGCGTCGGGCGGGCGTGGGAGCATTCACCGAAGGCCCGAGTCGGCACCCGTGGTGCCATCTCGAACCTTTTGAGGGGATGACGGGAATCGTCCCTACCGCTCTCCACGCATCGCTACGCGCTGCGCGGAGCCTCGGCGGCAGGGGCCCACCCGCAAGCGGCTTCGGTTCCGACGGCATGCGCACAAAGGTCCTGCTGCACCGCCTATGGCGGCACATCAGGACCTTGAGGGGATGACGGGAATCGAACCCGCGCTATCAGCTTGGGAAGCTGAAGTTCTGCCATTGAACTACATCCCCCTGCACCCGGAGGTGCCCGGCCAGCATAACAAAGCAGCGCGAGGTGCGGCATCCGGAGCCTCTAGGCTGGTCGCGTGCTGCTCTCCGACCGTGACATCAAGCTCGAGCTTGAATCCGGCCGTATCGGCCTGGATCCGTACGAGCCCGGAATGGTCCAGCCGTCGAGTGTCGACGTGCGCCTGGACCGGTACTTCCGGCTGTTCGACAACCACAAGTACCCGTTCATCGACCCGGCGGAAGACCAGCCCGAACTGACGCATCTCATCGAGACGACACCCGACGAGGCGTTCATCCTGCACCCGGGGGAATTCGTGCTCGGGTCGACGTTCGAGCAGGTGTCCCTGCCCGACGACGTCGCAGCGCGGCTCGAGGGCAAGTCCTCGCTCGGGCGGCTCGGCCTGCTGACGCACTCCACGGCGGGGTTCATCGACCCCGGATTCTCGGGGCACGTCACCCTCGAGCTGTCCAACGTCGCGACGCTGCCGATCAAGCTGTGGCCCGGCATGAAGATCGGGCAGCTGTGCTTCTTCCGCCTGTCGTCGCCGACCGAGAACCCCTACGGCACGGGGCCGTACAGCAACCGCTACCAGGGGCAGCGCGGCCCCACGGCATCCCGATCGTTCTTCAACTTCCACCGCTCGGACGTCGCCACGACCGACGCCGGATCCCGCGGCGCCTGATCGGTCACACTCTGGGCAGGCGCGGCCCGCATCGATAGCGTGGGTCGCGTGACGAGCCAGCCCGCGCCCCTATCCGGTCCGACCGAAGAGACGGCGCGCCGGTTCCGCCCGGCGCCGTGGGTCATCTGGCCCGCCGCCGTCATCGTGGTCGTCTTCAGCGCGTTCGCGATCATCTTTCCGGATGCCGCCGAGTCGGCCTTCGGCGCGATCCAGACCACCGTCGTGAACACGTTCAGCTGGTACTACGTGCTGATCACGGCGTTCTTCGTCGCCTTCGCGCTCTTCCTCGGCTTCAGCCGGTTCGGCGACATCAAACTCGGACGTGACGATGACGAACCCGAGTTCTCTATGCTCGCGTGGTTCTCGCTGCTGTTCGCGGCCGGCATGGGCATCGGCCTCGTCTTCTACGGCGTGAGCGAGCCGCTCAGCCACTTCGTCGATCCGAAGCCGGGGGTCGAGGGAACCCCCGCGCAGCTCGCACAGTCGGCGCTGACGCAGACCTACCTGCACTGGGGTGTGCAGGCGTGGGCCATCTACGTCGTCGTCGGACTCGCCCTCGCGTACGCGATCCACCGCCGCGGACGCCCCCTGTCGATCCGCTACGCGCTCGAGCCGATCCTCGGCGCCAAGGTCAAGGGCGGGTGGGGCCACCTCATCGACACGGTCGCCCTCGTCGGCACGCTGTTCGGCGTCGCGACATCGCTCGGCCTCGGTGTGCTGCAGATCGGCGCGGGCCTCAATGCCGCGGGCCTCATCGACGAGCCCGACCTCATCGTGCAGATCGCGATCATCACGGTCATCACGGCGGCGGTGCTGTTCTCGGTGCTGTCGGGCGTCGCGCGCGGCATGAAATGGCTGTCGTCCTTCAACCTCGTGCTGGCCGGGCTCGTGCTGCTGTTCGTGCTCTTCGCCGGCGAGACGACGTACCTTCTGCGCGAATGGGTGCAGTCGATCGGGGCGTACATCCAGAACTTCGTCGGGCTCAGCTTCTCGGTGAGCGCCTTCCAAGGGGCCGCGGGTCAGGAGTGGCAGGCGACGTGGACGGCGTTCTACTGGGGGTGGTGGATCTCGTGGGCGCCGTTCGTCGGCGTCTTCATCGCGCGGGTCAGCCGCGGCCGCACGGTGCGTCAGTTCGTCCTGGGCGTCCTGCTCGTGCCGACCCTCGTCGGCATCCTGTGGTTCGCGGTCCTCGGCGGATCGGCGATCAAGGTCGAGATGGACAACCCGGGCTCGCTCACGACCGACGGTGCGGTCGACGTCGAGGCGGCGCTGTTCGAACTGTTCACGTTCCTGCCGGGTACTCCGCTGCTCACGATCGGCGCCATCATCCTGATCGCGATCTTCTTCGTGACCTCGGCGGATTCCGGTGCACTCGTCATGGGCATGATCGCGACCGGCGGCAATCCCGAGCCCTCGCGCCCCGTGCGCACGTTCTTCACGCTCGCCACGGCCGTGCTCGCGCTCGCGCTGCTCATCGCGGGCGGGCTCCTCGCCCTGCAGACGGCGGCGATCCTCATCGCGCTGCCGTTCAGCGTCGTCATGCTGCTGATCTGCTGGGCGACGATCGTCGCCTTCCAACGGGAGAGACGGTTCTACGAGCGCACGCGGCGGCGCCTGTTCGTCGAGCAGATCGGCGCGCACTACGGCCTCGAGGTCGAAGAGCCCAACGAAAGCGGCGTGCGACTGCCGGCGTGGCTGCGGCCGCGCGGGCGAGGCGGGGCGGACTGACGGCCCGCGCTGCCGTCTCCCGGCGACGCACGGCCAGGAAACGACAGCGGATGCCGCGGCTACGTCGCCGGCGCCTCGCGGCCGCGCACGAACCCGGCGTCGAAGCCGCGCTCGTAGGCGTGGTGACTTCGCAGGAACCCGGCGAGGCCGAGCAGATCGCCGCCGCCCTCGCGCAGCTGCGCGGCGCGCGTCCGGGGCGCCCGCCCGGACCCGGGTTCGGGCAAGGTCCGTTCGGCTCGAGGCGCAGCATCCGGAACATGCCGGGCACCGCGGCGGCCATCACGCCGGCCGCGGGCACGGACCGATGGGGCGGTTCGCGGCCCGCTTCCGGCTGCTCGAAGCGCTCGCGGCGACGGGCGAGCCCCTGTCGGTGAGCGAGCTCGCCGAGCGCATCGGCGTCGACCAGCCGCGCGCAAGCCGGCTCGTGCAGGCCGCCGTGGCCGAGGGCCATGTGCGTCGCGAGGCGAATCCCGACGATGCGCGGCGCACCGACATCGTGCTGACGGATGCGGGGCGCTCCCTCATCGCACAGGCGAGCAGTGCGCGCGTGGACGCCGCCGAGACCGCCCTCGCCGACTTCACGCCCGACGAGCGTGCACAGCTCGCGGCGCTGCTGTCCAAGCTCGCGGCGGCCTGGCCGCGCTGACGCGGCGGCGTTCGCTACTCGATGACGGCCTGCTTCGCCCTGACCGGCAGCATGAGCAGCAGGCCCGCCAGCAGCACGAGCACGATGCCGAGGATGCCCAGACGCGTGTCGCCGGAGATGCCGACGAAGAGCGCGAACAGGCCGGGGGCGAGGAAGGATACGGCGCGCCCCGTCGTCGCATAGAGGCCGAAGATCTCGCCCTCGCGGCCGACGGGGGTGATGCGGGCGAGGAACGAGCGGCTCGCGGACTGGATCGGCCCGACGAAGGCGCACAGCACGAGCCCGGCGATCCAGAAGCCGATCTGCGCCGTGCCGATGAAGAGCACGACGCTGCCGGCGACGACGAGTCCGACGAGCGAGACCATGATGACGACCTTCGGGCCGAAGCGGTCGTCGAAGCGGCCGGCCAGGATCGTGAAGATGCCGGCGACGACGTTGGCGGCGACGGCGAAGTAGAGCACCTGCGACGACGAGAAGCCGAAGACCTGGGCCGCGATGATCGCGCCGAAGGTGAAGACGCCGGCCAGGCCGTCGCGGAAGACGGCGCTCGCGAGCAGGAACATCAGCACCTGGCGGTTGCCGTGCCAGAGCTTGGTGATCGTCCCCCACAGCACGGCGTAGGAGCGGAAGAAGCCGACGCGCACCTGGCGCTCGCGAACGGGGACCTCGGGCACCCGCAGCAGCACGGGGATCGCGAAGACCCCGAACCACACCGCCGACGCGACGATCGCCAGGCGGATGTTCATGCCGTTCTCGGTCGTGATGCCGAGGGGGCCGGGGCTGTCGACGAGGCCGATGAAGAGCACGAGCAGAAGCACGAGCAGCGCGATGCCGCCGACATAGCCCATGCCCCAGCCGAAGCCCGAGACGCGGCCCATGTTCTGCTTCGTCGACACCTGCACGAGCATGGCGTTGTAGTTGACGCCGGCGAACTCGAAGAAGACGTTGCCGATCGCGAGGAGCGTCGCCCCGAGCACGAGGAACGCCGGCGACCCCTCGACGAAGAACATCGCGGCCATCGCGGCGACGACGAGCATCGTGTTGACTCCGAGCCACAGTTTGCGCCGGCCCGTGCCGTCGGAGCGCTGGCCCATGACCGGGGCGAGCGCCGCGATCAGGATGCCGGCGATCATGAGCGCGATCCCCACGAGCGAGGCGTTGTCGGCGAGGGCGCGCACGAGCGCGGGATCCTTGGCGTCGCCGCCCGCCGCGTCGAGGACGGACTGCTCGACGAAGAGGGTCGAGGCGAGGTAGGTCGAGAAGACGAAGGTCGTGACGACGGCGTTGAAGGCGGCCGAGCCCCAGTCCCACAGCGCCCAGGCCAGCACGCCGCGCTTGCGCGTGGCGTCGGCCGCGCCGATCGTCGCCGCGGCGACCTCGGATTCGGGAGCGGGCTGATCCGGAAGCGACATGCCCGTCACGCTACCGCCCTCTACCCGCGAGACTGCATCCGCACGGCGAGACCGAGGGTAATACCCGCAGTCTCGACCTGTCGTTGCAGTCTCGCGGTCTAGCGGGGTTGAGTCGAGGGGTGTCAAGTTTGAGTTGACAGTCACGGTGGGGCGGCAGTAGGGTTGAGTCAGTTAGGCTCAACCTCGCTCGGATGGGCCGACCACCAACTTCACCGACCAATGACCTCGGGTGGCTGCTGCCACCCAGACAGAAGGAGAAACGCACATGGCACGAGCTGTGGGAATCGACCTCGGCACGACGAACTCCGTCGTCAGCGTCCTCGAGGGCGGCGAGCCGAAGGTCATCGCGAACGCCGAGGGCTTCCGCACGACGCCCTCCGTCGTCGCCTACACCAAGGACGGCGAGGTGCTCGTCGGCGAGACCGCGAAGCGCCAGGCCGTCACCAACGTCGACCGCACGGTCGCCTCGGTCAAGCGCCACATGGGCACCGACTGGGGCTTCGATGTCGACGGCAAGAAGTGGACGCCGCAGGAGATCTCTGCGCGCATCCTCCAGAAGCTCAAGCGCGACGCCGAGGAGTACCTCGGCGACACGGTGACGGATGCCGTCATCACGGTGCCGGCGTACTTCAACGACGCCGAGCGTCAGGCGACGAAGGAAGCCGGCGAGATCGCGGGCCTCAACGTGCTGCGCATCATCAACGAGCCGACCGCCGCCGCGCTGGCCTACGGGCTCGACCGCGGCAAGGAGGACGAGCTCATCCTCGTCTTCGACCTCGGTGGCGGAACGTTCGACGTCTCGCTGCTCGAAGTGGGCAAGGACGACGACTTCTCGACGATCCAGGTCCGCTCGACCTCGGGCGACAACCGCCTCGGCGGCGACGACTGGGACCAGCGCCTCGTCGACTACCTCATCAAGCAGTTCAAGGACACGACGGGCGTCGACGTCTCGGGCGACAAGATCGCGCTGCAGCGTCTGAAGGAAGCGGCGGAGCAGGCGAAGAAGGAGCTGTCGAGCTCGACGTCCACGAGCATCAACCTGCCGTACCTGTCGCTCACCGACAGCGGCCCGGTGTCGCTGAGCGAGACGATCACGCGCGCCAAGTTCGAGGACCTCACGAAGGACCTGCTCGACCGCACCAAGAAGCCCTTCGAGGACGTCATCCGCGAAGCCGGCATCAAGGTCTCCGAGATCGATCACATCGTCCTCGTGGGCGGATCGACGCGTATGCCCGCCGTCGCGGAGCTGGTCAAGAAGGAGACGGGTAAGGACGCCAACAAGGGCGTCAACCCCGATGAGGTCGTCGCCGTGGGCGCCGCGCTCCAGGCCGGTGTCCTCAAGGGTGAGCGCAAGGACGTCCTGCTCATCGACGTGACACCCCTGAGCCTCGGCATCGAGACCAAGGGCGGCATCATGACCAAGCTCATCGAGCGCAACACGGCCATCCCGACCAAGCGCAGCGAGACCTTCACGACCGCCGACGACAACCAGCCATCGGTCGCGATCCAGGTCTTCCAGGGCGAGCGCGAGTTCACCCGCGACAACAAGCCGCTGGGCACGTTCGAGCTGACCGGCATCGCGCCGGCTCCGCGCGGCGTGCCGCAGGTCGAGGTCACCTTCGACATCGACGCGAACGGCATCGTGCACGTGTCGGCCAAGGACAAGGGCACCGGCAAGGAGCAGTCGATGACGATCACGGGCGGCTCGTCGCTGCCCAAGGACGACATCGAGCGCATGGTGCGCGAGGCCGAGGAGCACGCCGCCGAGGACAAGAAGCGCCGCGAGGGCGCCGAGACCCGCAACCAGGCCGAGACCCTCGCCTACCAGATCGAGAAGCTCATCTCGGAGAACGAGGACAAGATCCCCGCCGACGTGAAGGAATCGGTCCAGGCCGACGTCAACGAGCTGAAGTCCGCCATCGCGGGCGACGACGACGACAAGGTCAAGGAAGCGTTCGACAAGCTCAGCCAGAGCCAGACGAAGCTCGGTGAGGCGATCTACTCGCAGGACCAGGCCGCTGCGGCCGACGGCGCCGCCGAAGAGGCGGCTGAGGAGACGAGCGGTGCCGAAGAGGATGTCATCGACGCCGAAGTGGTCGACGACGAAGAAGACAAGAAGTAGGGGACATGACGGATAAGGACTTCGACAACGACGAGGTCCGTCCGGACGGCGGGGGGTCGGAGGCACACGTCTCCGACCCCGCGTCGCACCAGGACGACCTGACGGTCGATGACATCCTCGGCGCGGACCAGACCGACGATGCGCTCACGGGCGACGACGCGGTGGACCTCCCGCCCGAGGCGGCGGGCTACCTCGCCGACCTGAAGCGGCTGACGGCGGAGTACGCCAACTACCGCCGTCGTACCGAGGATCAGCGTCAGCTCGAGATCGAGCGGGCCAGGGGTGAGGCGGCCAAGAGCCTGCTGCCCGTGCTCGACGATCTCGACCGGGCCGAGAAGCACGGCGATCTCGAAGAGGGCTCGGCCTTCACCGTGATCACCGAGAAGGTGCGCGGCGCGGTGGCCAAGCTCGGCGTGACCGCCTACGGTGCGGCCGGCGACGTCTTCGACCCGCAGCAGCACGAGGCGATCTTCCAGGTTCCGACGCCGGGTCAGACCGCGCCGACGATCGTCGATGTCGCCGAGGTGGGCTACCGCCTGGGCGATGTCGAGCTGCGTCCTGCGAAGGTCGTGGTCGCCGTCCCGGCGGACCCCTCGACGAGCTCAGGGACCTGAGTTCAGATGGCCAGTCAGGACTGGTTCGACAAGGACTTCTATCAGGTCCTCGGGGTTTCCAAAGACGTCTCCGACGCCGACCTGAAGAAGACGTACCGCAAGCTCGCGCGCAAGTATCACCCCGATTCCAATCAGGGGGATGCCGCGGCCGAAGCGAAGTTCAAAGAGGTCAGCGAAGCGTATGCGGTGCTGTCCGACACGGCCCAGCGCGAAGAGTACGACCAGATCCGCGCCATGGGCTCGGGCGCCCGCTTCACGGCGGGCGGCCAGGGCGCCGGCGGGTTCGAAGACGTGTTCTCGCAGTTCGGACAGGGTCGCGGCGGTGGCAGGTACGCCTCCGCGGCCGACTTCGATGACATCTTCTCGATGTTCGGGCAGCAGGGCGCTGGTTTCGGCTCGGGACGTTTCGGGCAGTCGACGGGCGGGTACCGCGGCTACGGCGGCCCTTCGAAGGGGGCCGATGTCACGGCCCGCACGACGATCGACTTCCTCACCGCGACGAAGGGCGAGACCATCTCGCTGCAGGGCGAAGACGGCAAGCCGTTCAAGGTGAGGATCCCCGCGGGGGTCTCCGACGGGCAGAAGATCCGGCTCCGCGGACGCGGACGCCCCTCGCCCGACGGCGGCGAGAGCGGCGACATCGTCGTGCAGGTCGCCGTGCGAGCGCACCCCGTCTTCGAGCGCGACGGACTCAATCTGCGCGTCAAGGTGCCGGTGACGTTCACCGAGGCGGCTCTCGGCGCGACGATCGAGGTGCCGACGCTCGGCGGCGATCCCGTCAAGCTGCGCGTCGCCCCGGGAACGCCCTCGGGTCGCGTGCTGCGGGTGAAAGGTCGCGGCGTCGAGACCTCGAAGGGCAAGGGCGACCTGCTCGCCGAAGTCCAGGTCGCCGTGCCGGCGCACCTCGACGATGCCGCCCGCGAGGCGCTCGAGCGGTTCCAGTCGCTCGAACCGAAGGAGAACCCGCGCGCGGACATGATGGCGAAGGCGCGCGGTTGACATGAGTCACGATGAGATCGACGCCGAGGCACCGATCTTCGCGATCGCGGTGGCCGCCGAGCTGTCGGGCATGCACCCGCAGACGCTCCGGCAGTACGACCGGCTCGGCCTCGTCGTCGCCGCGCGCACGCAGGGTGGTTCGCGGCGGTACTCGCTGCGACACGTCGAGCAGCTGCGCGAAGTGGCTCGCATGTCGGCAGAGGGCATCGGACTCCCCGCGATCATGCGGATCCTCGATCTCGAGAGTCGCGTGCGCGAGCTCCACACGCGCGTGCGCGACCTCGAGGATCGCGTGCGCGCGGCAGCCGAGTCCCGGCCCGGTGCACGCGTCTTCGCGGCCGGGACGACCGGCGCCGTCGTGTCGCTGCGCCGAGGCACACGCGCCCGGCGCGCGACCGACATCGTCGTCTGGCGGCCGCGGCACCCCGGCCCCGCTTCCGCAGACGACGCCGAAGACTGACCCGCATGAGCGACTATCTCCCCGGGGAGACCGCCGCGACGCACCGCTGGTCGGACGCGATGTACTGGCCGCTCACGGTGTCGGCCCTCGTCTTCCTCGTGACGTTCACGATCCACGTCATCGGGGACGTCCGCGGCACGGCGGCGCTGGTCACGACGACGATCATCGGCGTGACGTGGTTCGTCTTCATCGTCGACTTCCTCGCGCGGCTCATGCTGTCGCGCCCGCGCGGGGCGTGGTTGCGTGCGCACCTCGCATCGCTGGCCATGGCGATCATGCCGCCGCTGCGTCCCGTCCGCCTGCTCGACACCTTCACGCGGCTCGCGGCCTTCCGCCACTCCGCCGGTGCGACGCTGCGCGCTCGCCTGCTCATCTACGGCGGCGGGTCGGCGCTGCTGCTCGTCTGGTACATCTCGCTCGTCGTGCTGCAGGTCGAGCGGCATGCGCCGGGCGCATCGATCACGACCTTCGGCGACGCGGTCTGGTGGGCGTTCTGCACCATCACCACGGTGGGATACGGCGACTATGCGCCCGTGACCGTTCCCGGCCGGATCGCGGCGGTCGTGCTCATGGGCGGCGGCGTCGTGCTCGTCGGGCTGATCGTCGCGACGATCTCGTCGGCGGTCGTCGAACGGGCGACGCGCGCGAAGACCACGCACGACAGCCACCTGCCGCATCCGCATCTGCATCACCGTGATGCTCATCGCAGCGACGGTGGCAGCACCGCGTGACGGATGCCGCATGACCGATCACGGCGCCGTGGTCGGAGCCGGAAAACGCACGGATTCGCTCAGGGCGTACGGATGGGACTTCATCCGTGTCGGTGGCAGGTCGTAGCCTGTAGTGCGCTATCGGGGGCTCGCCTGCGGCATCCGCTCGCCCCGTCGCATCGTTCCGCTCTCTCACATCCGGAGAACACGTGCTCGGCAGACTCCTCATCCGCTACCTGAAGCGATACCGCTGGCTGCTGCTCGGCGTGCTCGTCTTCCAGTTCGCCGGGGCGATGGCCTCGCTCTTCCTGCCGCGCCTCAACGCGAACATCATCGACGAGGGCGTCGCGAGAGGCGACACCGCCTACATCTGGTCGACCGGGACGCTCATGCTCGCGATCTCGCTCGGGCAGATCGTCGCCTCGATCATCGCGACGTACTTCGCCGCGCGTGCGGCGATGGCGACGGGCCGAGACATCCGCCGCGACGTCTACGAGAAGGTGAGCGGCTTCTCGGAACGCGAGGTGTCGCGGTTCGGGCCCGGCTCGCTCATCACCCGCAACACGAACGACGTGCAGCAGGTGCAGATGCTCGCGATGATGGGCGCCACGATGCTCGTGAGCGCGCCCCTGCTGGCGATCGGCGGCGTCATCATGGCGTTGCAGCAGGATGTCGGGCTGAGCTGGCTCATCGGCGTGTCGGTGCCCGTCCTGCTCGTCCTCGTCGCGCTGATCATCAGCCGCATGGTGCCGCTGTTCCGCGCGTTCCAGTTCAAGCTCGACGCCGTCAACCGCATCATGCGGGAGCAGCTCACCGGAGTGCGGGTCGTGCGCGCGTTCGTGCGCGAAGACATCGAGGCGAAGCGGTTCCGCGGGGCGAACACCGACATCATGGTGGTCGGCCGCAAGGTCGGCTCGCTGTTCGTGCTGATGTTCCCGCTCGCGATGCTCGTGCTCAACGTCACGGTCGTCGGGGTCATCTGGTTCGGCGGAATCCAGGTCGATGCCGGCGAGGTCGAGATCGGCACGCTCTTCGCGTTCATGCAGTACGTCGGACAGATTCTCATGGGTGTGCTCATGGCCACCTTCATGACGATCATGATCCCCCGCGCCGCCGTCTCGGCAGAGCGCATCGGCGAAGTCCTCGCGAGCGAATCGACGCTGACGCGCGCCGAGAACCCCGTGAGCGTCTTCGACGCGCCCGGAACGGTGCAGTTCGACGGGGTCGAGTTCAGCTACCCCGGCGCCGAGGCGCCCGTCCTGCAGGGCATCAGCTTCGGTGCGGCGCGCGGTGAGACGGTCGCCATCGTCGGTTCGACGGGCGCGGGCAAGACGACGCTGGTCTCGCTCATCCCGCGGCTCTTCGATGTCACCGGCGGTGCCGTCCGCGTCGGCGGCGTGGACGTGCGCGAGGCCGACCTCGATCGGCTGTGGAAGACGATCGGTCTCGTGCCGCAGCGGCCCTTCCTGTTCACGGGCACGGTCGCCTCGAATCTGCGTTTCGGCCGCGAGGAGGCCACCGACGCCGAGCTGTGGCACGCGCTCGAGATCGCGCAGGGCAAGGACTTCGTCGAAGAGATGGACGGGCAGCTCGACGCCCGCATCGCGCAGGGCGGCACGAACGTCTCGGGCGGTCAGCGACAGCGCCTGGCCATCGCCCGGGCCATCGTGCATCAGCCCGACATCCTCGTCTTCGACGATTCCTTCTCGGCCCTCGACCTCACGACCGACGCACGATTGCGCCAGGCGCTCTGGCACGAGCTGCCGGAGGTGACGAAGATCGTCGTCGCGCAGCGCGTCTCGACGATCACCGAAGCCGATCGCATCGTCGTGCTCGAAGACGGGCAGATGGTGGGGCTCGGCACGCACGACGAGCTGCTCGCCACGAACAAGACCTACCGCGAGATCGTCGAATCGCAGCTGGGGGTGGAAGCATGAGCGCGCCCGACGTGCTGACCGAAGAAGAGCGCCTCGAGCTCGAACTCGCCGAGCAGGCGCGCCAGACCTCCGGCGACTGGGATGCCGTCGCCCCCGGCAAGGCCGCGAACTTCGGCAAGAGCTTCGCGCGCCTCATCGGGCTGCTGCGTCCGCATGCCGTCGCCTTCACGCTGGTGTCGTTCCTCGGCGCCGTCGGCGTCGTCCTCGCCGTCATCGCACCCAAGGTCCTCGGCGAGGCGACGAACCTCATCTTCGAGGGCTTCGTGTCGCTTTCGCTCGCGGGGCAGTTCCCCGTCGGCACCCCGCAGGCCGACGTCGTCGCCGCGCTCGATGCCGCTGGTCAGGGCGACATCGCGAACATGGTGCGCGCGATGGACGACTTCGCCGTCGGCGCGGGGGTCGACTTCGACAGCCTGCGGATGGTCATCGTCGGCGTGCTGGCGATCTACGTGGCCTCGTCGCTGCTGAACTGGGTGCAGGGCTATGTCATCAACGTGATCATGGTGCGCACGATGTGGCGCCTGCGCGAGTCGGTCGAGGCGAAGATCAACCGTCTTCCGCTGTCGTACTTCGACAAGGTGCAGCGCGGCGAGCTGATCTCCCGCGTCACGAACGACATCGACAACATCACCCAGACGATGCAGCAGTCGCTGTCGACCGTCGTGACCTCGGTCCTGACGGTCATCGGCGTGCTCTTCATGATGTTCACCATCTCGTGGCAGCTGGCTCTCGTCGCTCTGGTCTCGCTCCCGCTCATGGCGGTCATCTTCGGCATCATCGGACCCAAGTCGCAGAAGGCGTTCGGAATCCAGTGGCGCAAGGTCGGGCGCCTGAACGCGCGCGTCGAGGAGTCGTTCTCCGGTCACGCGCTCGTCAAGGTCTTCGGTCGTGAGAAGGACTCGCGCGAGAAGTTCCAGGAAGAGAACGAGGAGCTCTTCGAGGCGGCCTTCAAGGCGCAGTTCCTGTCGGGCATGATCATGCCCGGCATGATGTTCATCGGGAACCTCACGTATGTCGGCATCGCCGTCCTCGGCGGTCTCATGGTCGCCAGCGGGCAGTTGCGCCTCGGCGACGTGCAGGCCTTCATCCAGTACTCGCAGCAGTTCACCCAGCCGCTGTCGGAGCTGGGTGGCATGGCCGCCGTCATCCAGTCGGGCACCGCCTCGGCCGAGCGTGTCTTCGAGCTGCTGGACGCCGAAGAAGAAGAGCCCGACGCCCCCGACGCCCCGGAGCCGGTCGACGGCGAGGGCGTCATCGAGTTCGAGAACGTGAAGTTCTCGTATACCCCCGACCGGCCCCTGATCACCGACCTGTCGTTCCGCGTCGAACCGGGCCAGACGGTCGCGATCGTGGGTCCGACCGGTGCCGGAAAGACGACGCTGGTCAACCTCATCATGCGGTTCTACGAGCTCGACGGCGGGCGCATTCTGCTCGACGGGCAGGACATCAGCGACCTCACCCGCGACGACGTGCGCTCCCGCACCGGCATGGTGCTGCAGGACCCGTGGCTGTTCGCCGGCACGATCCGCGAGAACATCCGCTACGGACGCGAGTCGGCATCCGATGACGAGATCGTCGAAGCCGCCATCGCCACGCGCGTCGACCGCTTCGTGCACTCGCTCCCGGACGGCTACGACACGGTGCTCGACGAAGACGCGTCCAACGTCTCGGCGGGCGAGAAGCAGCTCATCACGATCGCCCGGGCGTTCGTGGCACAGCCGTCGGTGCTCATCCTCGACGAGGCGACCTCGTCGGTGGACACCCGCACCGAGCTGCTCCTTCAGCACGCGATGGCGGCGCTGCGCGAAGGGCGCACGTCGTTCGTGATCGCCCACCGTCTCTCGACGATCCGCGATGCCGACCTCATCCTGGTGATGGAGCACGGCGACATCGTCGAGAAGGGAACGCACGACGAACTGATCGCGGCCGAGGGTGCGTACTGGCGGCTCTACCAATCGCAGTTCGAGCAGGCCGCGCAGGATCCGGACGCCGAAGAGGCGCTTCTCGACGCGACGCGCACGGGCGCCGTGCCCGTGATCGACGGGCAGGGGTGATCAGACCGGATCGATGCGCAGCACGCCGGGGCGCTCGCCGACCGTGAGGTCGTCGATGACGCGCAGGCTCCGCGCCAGGTCGTCGACCGAGCCGATGACGGTGCCGAAACGCTCACGGTCGGCGAACACCGCGGTCACGGTCACGAAGTGCGTGCCCGTGTCCCACGTATAGGTCGCGAACGGCGGGGTGCGCGGATCCGCGGGCAGCGGCATCGCGAGCTTCTCTCCCGCGCCGAGATACGTTCCGCGGAACGTCTCGGTGTCGTCGTACTCCATCGGCATCATGGCCCGCGCCGCGCGCAGCTGCGCCGTCGCCGCCTGCACCTGCGCCATCACGACGACCAGTTGCGGGTCCGCCTTCCACACCCACACCAGCACGCGGCCTGCCGCCTTGCGCATGAGGAACGGGGCGGCCTGACTCATGGCCCACGCCGCGACCCCGCCGCCGGGTCGCTCGGTGGCCCCCATCGCGCGGTTGGCCTGGGCCAGCAGCATCCGGATCGCGGCTTTGCGGTGTCGTCGCCCCCGCCAGCCGAGGGACTCGGTGACGGGGACCCACAGGGTCACGTCGGCGTCGGCCTGCAGTCGGGGCATGAATCCAGCGTAGGCGTGTTCCCGGGGACGAAGCAGGCCCTCGGGTTACAGTGGGACCGGCGCGCGACCTCCCCACGGCGTGCCGCTCCGCACTATAGACAGGCCGCTCTCTTCGTGACCGAACCCGCGACGCCCGACGACCACGCCGCCGCCGCACGGCCCCTGACCGTTCTCATCGGTGCCGACACCTTCCTGCCGCACGTCAACGGTGCCGCTCGCTTCGCCGAGCGTCTGGCGGCGGGCCTGGTCGATCGCGGCCATGACGTGCACGTCATGGCGCCCAGCGCCGGCCACCGCAACCACGGCACGTTCCGGGAGGTCATCGAGGGTCGGGAGATGACGGTGCACCGCCTGCCCGCGTGGCGCTGGCCTCCGCACGACTGGCTGACGTTCGTGCTGCCGTGGATGTCGAAGCACTACGCGCGCCGCGTGCTCGACGAGGTGCGCCCCGATGTCGTGCACATCCAGTCGCACATCGTGATCGGCCGCGGACTCGCGCGCGAAGCCCGCAAGCGCGGCATCCCCGTCGTCGCGACCAACCATGTCATGGCCGAGAACATCGTCGATTTCACGACGCTGCCTCCCGTGCTCGACAAGGTCGTCGTGAAGCTCGCGTGGAACGACGCCAGACGCACGTTCGACATGACGCGCGCCGTCACGACGCCGACCCGTCGTGCGGCGGACTTCCTCGAGAAGACGATCGACATCCGGGGGGTCGTTCCCATCAGCTGCGGTCTGGATGCCCGCAACTACACGGCTGATCTCACGCCCCGCGACGCGCATCGCATCGTGTTCGTCGGCCGGCTCACGACCGAGAAGCAGATCGACGTCGTGCTGCGGGCGATCACGAAGCTCGATCCCGCGCTGGAGGTCACCTTCGACATCGTCGGCAACGGCGATCAGCGTCGGAACCTCGACCAGCTCACGCGCGAGCTCGGGCTCACCGACCGGGTCACGTTCCACGGCTACACGACCGATGAGGAGCTGCGCGGCCTGCTCACCCGTGCGAGCGTCTTCGCGATCGCGTCGATCGCCGAGCTGCAGTCGATCGCGACGATGGAGGCCATGGCATCCGGCTTGCCGATCGTCGCCGCGGACGCCGTCGCGCTGCCGCACCTCGTGCACGACGGCGAGAACGGCTACCTCTTCGAGCCGGGAGACGTCGACGACCTCGCCGCCAAGCTCACGACCGTGCTGACGCAGTCTCCCGAAGAGCGCCTGCGCATGCAGCAGGCGTCGCTCGACGGCGTGAAGATCCACGACATGCAGCGCACTCTCGACACGTTCGAGGCGCTGTACCGCGACGAGCCCCTGCCGGAGTGACGCGCTCGTGCACGTCGTGATGTTCGGCGATCAGCACGTCGAGACCCTCGGCGGAGCACAGGTGTCGATGCGCCTGCAGCGGCGGTTCCTCGAGAAGGCCGGACACACCGTGACGGTGGTCGCTCCCGCGATGCACGGGCCGCGTGCGCGAGCGACGCCCTTCGACACCGGCTACGTCGATCTGCCGTCGATCCCCATCACGGTGGACCGGGAGTACTCCATGGCGTGGCCCGGACGGCGGACCGATCGCCGAGTGGATGCCGCGTTCGCGGGTCGTCCTCCCGTCGATGTCGTGCACGTGCAGGCCGATTTCTGGGGTGCGTTCATCGGGTATCGCTTCGCGCAGCGCCACCGTCTTCCGGTCGTGCACACGATGCACAACCGGGTCGACGTCGGCATCGAGGCGACGGCGCCCCTCCCCGGGCTGGTGCTGGGTGCGCTCAACGCGTGGAGCAGGCGGACCCTCGGTGTGCCGACGCCCGGACGTGACGGGTGGGCGTACTTGCGGCGGCTGGCGGCGGGTGCCCAGGCGGTCACGGCCCCGTCGCACCACTTCGCCGAGCGGCTCGAGCGGCACGGCGTCTTCGCCGACGTCGACGTCGTGTGGAACGGCATCGACGACGACCTTCTCGACGGCGTGCTCGCCGCGACGGCGCCCGAGCGCGAGCCCGGGCCGCCGCGGTTCGTGTGGCTCGGACGCATGAGCCCCGAGAAGCGGCTCCTGCCGTTCCTCGAGGCCCTCGGACGGGCGGACGTGCACGCCGAGGTCGAGATCATCGGCGGCGGCGGTCAGCTGGGCGCTGCCCGCCGCCTCGTCGACAGGCTGGCGCCGGCAGCATCCGTCGTCTTCTCGGGCCCGATGCCGTACGCCCGGACGCTGCGCCGGATCCAGGCCGCCGACGCGGTCGTGCAGACCTCGATCGGCTTCGAGACGCAGGGCATGACGATCTTCGAGGCCGCGTCGCTCGGCACGCCGGCGGTCGTGAGCGACCCCGACCTCGCGCGCGAGCTCGGAACCGGGTTCTGGGCCGTCGGGGGCGACGTCGACGCACCGCCCGCGGTCGCGGACGCCTCGGTCGGCGCGCTGGCGGCGGCTCTGCGGCAGGCCGCGGGCGACATCGCGGCGGGATCGGCGGTGCAGCCCGACCCCGGTATCCGCGAGCGCTTCCGCCAGTCGTCGCGCACCGCGGCGATGGTCGAGGTCTACGGCCGCGTGCGCGCCTGACCGGTTCAGGGGAGACGGCGGGGATCGGTCGGCACCTGGCGATAGCCGTCGTGCGCGACGACCGTGACCGTGCCGATGATCGCCAACGTCGTGACGGTGATGATGGCAGCGAGAAGGATCATGGCAGGAAACCTACGCTTGCGCTCGAACTGCTGCGAGTGGCAGGATGGTCACCTGTCGCACGAATACTGCCACCTGGAGCGCCATGAAGACCGTTGCCGTCATCGTCCAGCCGGGCTTCGCGCCCTTCGAGTTCGGTCTCGCGTGCGAGGCCTTCGGGCTCGACCGCTCCGAGGACGGCATCCCGAACTTCGACTTCCGCATCGTGACGCCCGATCCCGGCATCGTGGTGTCGAAGATCGGGTTCTCGATCAACGTCGATCTGGATCTCGCGTTCGCATACGAGGCCGACCTCGTGGTCGTCTCGCCGACCCCCCGCGCCTCCTGGCGTCACGCCGATGAGCGCGTGCTCGATGTCGTGCGCCATGCCGTCGCCCGCGATGCGTGGGTGCTGAGCGTGTGCAGCGGCTCGTTCATCCTCGGCGCGGCCGGCGTGCTCGACGGGCGCAGAGCGACGACCCACTGGATGTACGCCGACGCCATGGCTCGGATGTATCCCGCTGTCGACGTCGATCCCGACGTGCTCTACGTGCAGGACGGCCGCATCATCACGAGCGCCGGCACCGCCGCGGGGATCGACGCATGCCTGCACCTGCTGCGGCAGGAGATCGGCGCGGAACTGGCGAACAAGATCGCGCGGCGCATGGTCGTGCCGCCGCAGCGCGACGGCGGGCAGGCGCAGTTCATCGATCGGCCGCTGCCCGCGACGACGTCGCTGTCGCTCGCGCCCGTGAGCGATTGGATGCTCGACAATCTGCGACTCGACCTGACGGTCGATCAGCTCGCCGCGAGGGCGCACATGTCGCCGCGCACGTTCGCGCGGAGGTTCAAGGCGGACTTCGGGGCGACTCCCGCCGCCTGGCTCGCGCGGCAGCGGATCATGCACGCGCAGCGGCTGCTCGAGACGACGGAGCTCGGCCTTGACCGCGTCGCCGACGAGAGCGGGTTCGGTTCGGCCGCCGTCCTGCGGCAGAACTTCGCTCGTGTGCTCGGCACGACCCCGACCGCCTATCGCGATCGATTCAGCTGCACGCGCCAGATGGCGGATGCCGCGATGCTCGACCCCGTCGCCTGACCCTCTTGCCGCCACGAAGGCTCCTGCGCTAAACTTGAGTCAACACGGCTCAACCTTGAGTCGCTCAGACTTCAGGAGCACGAATGAACGCACAGCCCCAGCCCGGGCAGGAGGAGCAGAGCGCCCTCGAACAGTTCGGGATCAACCTCACCGACCGCGCCCGTCAGGGCAAGCTCGACCCCGTCATCGGGCGGGACAGCGAGATCCGCCGCGTCAGCCAGGTGCTGACCCGGCGCACCAAGAACAACCCCGTCCTCATCGGTGAGCCCGGCGTCGGCAAGACCGCCGTCGTCGAAGGTCTCGCCCAGCGCATCGTCGCGGGCGACGTCGCCGAGTCGCTGAAGGGCAAGGAGCTCATCAGCCTCGACATGTCCGCCCTCGTCGCCGGCGCGATGTACCGCGGTCAGTTCGAAGAGCGCCTCAAGAGCGTCCTCAAAGAGATCACCGAGTCCGAAGGACAGGTCATCACCTTCATCGACGAGCTGCACGTGCTGATGGGCGCGGGCGGCGGCGAAGGATCGGTCGCGGCATCCAACATGCTCAAGCCGATGCTCGCGCGCGGTGAGCTGCGACTCATCGGCGCCACGACGCTCAATGAATACCGCGAATTCATCGAGAAGGATGCCGCGCTCGAGCGCCGCTTCCAGCAGGTCTACGTCGGCGAACCCAGCGTCGAGGACACGATCGCGATCCTGCGCGGGCTCAAGGAGCGCTATGAGGCGCACCACAAGGTCGCGATCGCCGACGGCGCGCTCGTGGCCGCGGCATCCCTGTCGAATCGCTACATCCCGTCGCGGCAGCTGCCCGACAAGGCGATCGACCTCATCGACGAAGCCGCCTCGCGGCTGCGCATGGAGATCGACTCGGCCCCCCTCGTGATCGACGAGCTGCGCCGGCATGTCGACCGGCTCAAGCTCGAGGAGATGGCGCTCAAGCGCGAGAAGGACGACGCGTCGAAGGAACGTCTCGCGACGCTGCGCGCAACGCTCGCGACCGAGCAGGAGCGCCTCGGCGAGCTGCAGAACCGGTGGGAGCAGGAGCGCGCATCGCTCAACCTCGTCGGCGATCTGAAGACCCAGCTGGATGCTGCTCGCATCGAGGCCGACCGCGCACAGCGCGAGGGCAATCTCGAGCGGGCATCGCGGCTGCTCTACGCCGACATCCCCGCGCTCGAGCGCAAGCTCATCGACGCCGAGAAGGCCGAGAGCAGCGACGACCGGATGGTCGGCGACCAGGTGACCGAAGAGGACATCGCGAAGGTCATCGCGGCGTGGACGGGCATCCCGGTCGGGCGCCTGCTGCAGGGCGAGACCGAGAAGCTGCTGCACCTCGAGCGTGAGCTGGGCAAACGGCTCATCGGGCAGAAGGACGCCGTCAAGACCGTCGCCGACGCCGTGCGCCGCTCGCGCGCCGGCATCAGCGACCCGCAGCGGCCGACCGGATCATTCCTGTTCCTCGGGCCCACCGGCGTCGGCAAGACGGAGCTCGCCAAGGCGCTGGCCGAGTTCCTCTTCGACGACGAGCACGCCATGGTGCGCATCGACATGTCGGAGTACGGCGAGAAGCACTCGGTCTCGCGGCTCGTCGGCGCCCCTCCGGGGTACGTCGGCTACGAGCAGGGCGGCCAGCTGACCGAGGCGGTGCGCCGGCGTCCGTACTCGGTCGTGCTGCTCGACGAGGTCGAGAAGGCCCACCCCGAAGTCTTCGACGTGCTGCTGCAGGTCATGGACGACGGGCGCCTGACCGACGGCCAGGGCCGGACGGTCGACTTCACGAACGTCATCCTGATCCTGACGTCGAACCTCGGCTCGCCCATCCTGATCGATCCCGCCCTGACGACCGAGCAGAAGCGCGAGCAGGTTCTGGCGCTGGTGCGTCAGGCGTTCCGCCCGGAGTTCGTCAACCGGCTCGATGACACCGTCGTGTTCCACGCCCTCACCGAGGACGATCTCGCGCAGATCGTCGAGCTGTCGGTCGACGCGCTGCAGCGGCGCCTCAAGGACCGCCGTCTGACGCTCGCCGTGACGCCGGATGCGCGCGCGTGGCTCGCCGAGCGCGGGTACGACCCGCTCTTCGGAGCGCGGCCGCTGCGCCGGCTCATCCAGTCCGAGATCCAGGACCGTCTCGCGATGGCGATCCTGGGCGGCGGGGCCCGCGACGGGGACACCGTCCGGGTCGACGTCGCCGCCGACGGCTCCGCGCTCGTGCTGACGAGCACCGAGCCGTCGCGGGCGCCCGAGGACATCGTCGACGCCGAGCTGGTCGAGGACTGACCTCGACCTCCGGCCCCGGCCCGTGCCCGTGACCCCTGACCGCGAGACTGCATCGGCACGCCGAGACAGCGGGTAAACCCCGACGTCTCGCGGTGCCGATGCAGTCTCGCGGGAGCCGATACGGTCGGGGGATGCATATCGCACCCTCCGGCCGTTTCGTGTTCGTCGCGCAGTGGATACTCGCGCTCCTCCTGCCCCTGTTCGTCGTCATCGGGCGCGGCCTCGTCGGCTCGCCGCTGGGTTGGATGATGGTGATCGGCATCTGGTTCGGCCTCTTCGGGATCGTCGCGCTGTACGTGCCGCCCGTGCTGACCCTGTTCGACCGCGAGGTGCGTGCCGCGAAGGCGACGCGCGTGGTGTATTCGGCGGCGACATGGGTGCTGTGGGTCGCGCTCGTCGTGTTCGCCCTCACGCTCGTCGACGGCGGAGATGACGGTGAACCGGGCTCGGCTCTCACGGTGTGGACGGGCGACGCCGTGTCGGACGACGCCTCGAACCTCATCGCTCTCATCGCCGCCCTCGTCGGCTTCGTGGCACTGGTGGCCGCGCTCGCCTTCGCTATCGCCGGCATCATCCGCGGCCGCCGCCAGACCCGCTGACCGCTCGTCCTTGACCGGGCCTGTGACCGGGCCTGTGACCGCGAGACCGCAACGGCACGCCGAGACTGCGGGTGAACCCCACGGTCTCGGCCTCCCGTTGCAGTCTCGCGGGTAAGGGCGGGCGCGCGGGTGAGGGCGGGCTCGCGGGGTGGGTGCCGGGGGCGTGAGAGTATCGAGCGTGGGCGTCGTGCGAGGACTGTGGGGATCGTCCCACCCCGGGCCGACGCTCGTCGTGAGCGCCCTCGCGCTCGCCCTCGGGCTCGCCGTCTCGCTCGACCCGTGGCGCCTCGCGCTGCTGACGCTCGCGGTGTTCGCAGGGCAACTGTCGATCGGCATCTCCAACGACGCGCTCGACGCGGCCCGTGATCGCGCCGTCGGCCGCACCGACAAGCCCCTCGCCCGCGGCGACGTGAGCCTTCGAGCCGCGTGGGTCGCGGCATCCGGCACCCTCGTCATCGCCCTGGTGCTGTCCGCAGCTCTCGACTGGCGGATGCTGGCAGCTCACGCTCTCCTGCTCGGCTCGGGCTGGTCGTACAACGCCGGCCTCAAGGCGACCGCCGTCTCGGTCGTGCCGTTCATCGTGAGCTTCGGCGTCTTCCCCTCGCTCGCGCCGCTCTCGGCGCCTGAGCCGACCTTCGCCGCGGGATGGGCGTGGATCGCCGGAGCCGCCTTCGGTGTCGCCGTTCACCTCACGAACGTGCTGCCTGACCTCGACGACGACGCGCGCACGGGCGTGCGAGGGCTCCCGCACCGGATCGGCCCGCGCTGGTCGGCCGTCCTCGCAGCCGTGGCCGTGAGCGGGGGAGCCGTCGCCGTGCTGCTCGGCCCGGCGGCGGGCGATCCGGCCGCCGTCGCACCGCTGTCGTGGGTGTTCTTCGCGGGAGTGCTCGTCGTCGCGGCCGCGACGGTGCTCCGCGCGCTCGTGAGGCCGCCGGCGCGCATCCTTTTCCGCCTCGTCATGCTCGCGGCACTCCTGCTCGCGGCGCAGCTCGTCGCTTCGGGGTCGGCGCTGTCGGGCTGAGCGGCTCAGCCGAAGGACCGCGCGTCGCGGTCCAAGCCCATCGCGTACGTCCGCGCGAGCACGGGGCGCAGCGGGGGCGCGAGCATCGCGCGCACCCCGCCGCGCCGCACGGCGTCGGCGCGGCCGAGCGACCTGCCGACGGCGGTGTTCGCGGCGGCGAGCCGCGCGGCGGTGCGAGCGGATGCCACGCGCCGGCGCTCCCACCGGGCGAGGCCGGCGTCGGGCGCGATGCCCGCGTGCATCCACTCCGCGAGGAGCGGCGCGAGCGTCGCCGCGTCGAGGAAGCCGAGATTCATGCCCTGACCGCCGATGGGGCTCACTTCGTGCGCGGCGTCGCCGATGACGAGCACCCGTTCGTTGCGCAGCCGCGGCGCGACGAACCGCCGCACGCCGAATCCCGTCGCCGCGGTGATGTCCGTCGTGTCGAGCCCGCGCGCCGCCACCGCGGCCCGCAGGCGCGTGAGACGGGCCCCGGGCTCGGGGTCGGCGTCGGCGGCGTCCGACGCGACGAAGCGGCGCCGGCCACCGGGCAGCGGGAACGACTCCAGCACACCGCCCGCGTCGAGGTGCACGACGGCGACATCCGGCGGACCGGGGGCCGCGGCATCCGCCATCACGTACCGGTCGGGGTACGCGTGCACGCGCGCGGCGCTCTGCCGGAAGACGAGGTCGCGACCGCCGGCACCCGTCGCCACGACGACGATCCGCGGTTCGCGCTCGACGGTGCGGCCGTCGACGCTCGAGCGCACGAGCACCCGGTCACCGCGGGGGAGCACCGCGGTCACACGAGAACCGCGCACCGGAGCCGGGGTGCGCGCGGCGAGTGCGGCCTCGGTCGCCGACTGCGGAAGCGTCGCGACGAAGGGGAAGCGCGCCGGGATCCGATCGAAGCGCACGACGCCGAGGAGGCGATCACCCGAGCGAGCCTCGCCGCGCTTCACCCGTGTCGCGTCGCCGAGGAGACGCTCGGTGACACCGCCGGCCTCGAGCGCGGCCAGCGCGGGGGGATGCACCCCGATGGCCCGCGATCCGGACGACGCCGAAGCCCGCTGTTCGAGCACCTCGACGTCGACGCCGCGTCGGGTGAGTTCGCCCGCGAGCAGCAGGCCGACGGGACCGGCTCCCACGACGACGACGTCAGCCACGCCCGTCACCGACTGCGAGCAGCCGGAACGCGGCGGGCGACTCGACCTGCCACGGCGCGCCCAGTGCGCTCTGCAGCTCGGACCGGGTGTAGCTGCGCCGGATCGAGCGCAGCCCGTCGGTGCGCAGGAACGTGCCCGGCGCGAGCGGCGTGATGCCGACGGCGAAGAGACCGTAGGCGCGGCGACTGCGCGCGATGTCGGCGTGCAGGACGATCCCCGACGACAGGGCGAGCGAGTCGCCCGCGAAACGCTGCAGCTCGTCGTCGGAGAGGTGGTGCAGCACGTGGTTGGAGACGACGGCGTCGAAGCGCTCTCCCGCGCGACGCAGATCGCCGGAGGTCGCCCGCACGTGCGCGATGCCGGGTGCGGCGCGGGATGCCGCGATCGCCCGCGCGTCGGGATCGGCGCCGACCCATTCGACGCTCAGCCCGTCGGCGCGGGCGAGCCGCGCGAGGCGGCCGAGCAGGTCGCCGCCGCCCGATCCGAGGTCGAGGACCCGGGCGGGCCGATCGAGCGCGCGAAGCGCCGGCCGGAGCCGGTCGCGATACACCCGCCCCCAGCCGGAGACGAGCCGGTTCACGATCCCGAAGCGCGCGTAGGTCGCGGCGAGCCGTCGCGGGTCGCACGCCGGGTCGTCCATGAGCTCGCGGACGTCCCGGTCCCGCCGACGGAGGTCGACCACCGTCACCCGGCCACCGTCTCGAGGTCGCGCATCGCGGTCACCGCCGGGGTATCGACACGCGCCGCGTGCCGCACGAGCCGGGCAGCCTCGACCGTGAGTCCGGGGCCGAACGCCATCGCGCCGATGCGCGCGCCGTCGGCGGTGTCCCGTGACCACAGTTCATCGAGGACGAACAGGATCGTCGAGCTCGACATGTTGCCGTAGTGGCGCAGCACGTCGCGCGAGGCCCGCAGCGCGTCAGGCGGCGCGCCGAGCGCCTCTTCGACGCGATCGAGGATGCTGCGCCCGCCTGGATGCACCGCCCACGCGTCGATGCCGTCCGCGGCCAGCAGGGCGGGCAGCGACGAGTGCGCGTGCGCCCCGACGAGACGGGGAACCTGCGCCGTCAGCGTCATCTCGAACCCCGTGTCGCCGATGGTCCACTGCATCTCCTTCTCGCCGTCGGGGAGCAGCTGGGTCTGGAAGCCGTCGAGCTCGAGGCGTTCGGCGGCCTCGTATGCCGGGTCGGCCGTCACGATCGCGGCGGCGGCGCCGTCGGCGAAGACCGACGCCGCGACGATCTGCTCGGGGTCGGACGAGCTGCGCAGGTGCAGCGAGCACAGCTCGGCGGTCGCGACGAGCACGATCGCCGCGGGGTCGCTCGCCGCGATGTGGCCCGCGAGGCGCAGCGCGGGAAGCGCGGCGGCACAGCCGATGAAGCCGAGGTGGTAGCGCTGCACCCCCGGATCGAGCGACAGGTCGCGCACGAGCTCGATGTCGGGTCCCGGCGCATACAGGCCCGTGCACGAGACCGTCACGACGTGCGTGATGCGGCGGGCGCTGAGGCCCGCGCGCGTGATCGCGGAGGCGGATGCCGCGGCGAAGAGCGCGGGCGCGCTCCGGCGGTACTCGTCGTTGCGTGCACCCGTCGGCGGAGCGAGCAGTGCGCCGTCCGCGGCCACGACGGGCAGTCCGCTCGCGGGTTCGCCCGCGAGATCGGGCAGCACGGTGTGACGCGTGTCGATCGCGGAGGCGCCGAACGCGGCATGGATGAGCCGCCGCGCGCGACGGTCGAGGCCGGGTTGGCTCGCGAACAGATCGCGCACGGCATCCTTCGCGAGAAGGGTCCGCGGGACCGCGGTGCCGATGGACAGGATGCTGGGAAGCATGGTTCAGGATATGCCGGATGCCGTCCTCGGCGCGCTCCCTGGCGCATGCCGGGGAAGGCGTCTATTGTGCCGCGCGTCGATTCCTCGACCGGATGCGGCGATCCGCGTAGCGTGGCGGGTATGACGATCGCGACCGCAGACCTTTACGACGACCGCGGCGACGAGCTCGACTCGCTCCCGCTGCAGTTCCAGGACCTCGGCGGGCGCGCGGCGTTCGACGGCCCCGTGCGCACGATCCGCTGCCACCGTGACAACGCCCTGGTCAAGGAGCTCCTGGCGACACCCGGTGACGGTGCCGTCCTCGTGATCGACGGGGCCGGCTCGCTCGAATCGGCGCTCGTCGGCGACCTCATCGCGGCATCCGCGGTCGAGAACGGGTGGTCGGGGCTCATCGTGCACGGCGCGATCCGCGACCGTGAAGCGCTCGCGGGCCTCGATCTCGGCGTCAAGGCGCTCGGCTCCAATCCGCGCAAGAGCGCCAAGGTCGGCGTCGGCGAGGTCGACGTGCACGTCACGGTGGGCGGCGTCGTCTTCGCCCCCGGCAAGCACGTCTGGGCCGACGCCGACGGCGTCCTCGTCGAGAAGTAGCCCCTCGACACGGGGTGGAAACGGGCGGATGCTGTCAGCATGACCGGATTCACGACAGACGGCGCCTTCAGCGGCTTCTCCGTCGACGACATCGATGCGGCCCGCTCGTTCTACCGCGACACTCTCGGTCTGGACGTGCGCGACAACGAGATGGGATTCCTCGAGCTGCGGCTCGGCTCGGGCGGCAGCATCCTCGTCTATGCGAAGCCGAACCACACGCCGGCGAGCTTCACGATCCTGAACTTCCCCGTCGGTGACATCGAGTCGGCCGTCGACGCGCTCATCGCGAAGGGCGTGCAGACGAAGATCTACGGCGACGACAAGTTCCCCTCCGATGCCAAGGGCATCGTCCGCGGGGAGGGCGGGCCGCCGATCGCCTGGTTCCGCGACCCGGCCGGCAACGTCCTGGCCGTGCTCGAGGACTAGCCCGCCCCTGACGGCGAGACTGCAACGGCACGCCGAGACTGCGGGTGATACCCACGGTCTCGGCGGGCCGTTGCAGTCTCGCCGTCAAAGGGTCAGCCGCGCAGGGCCTCGGTGAGCTTGACGCGGGCGCCCATGCGCAGGAGCGAGTTCTGGTAGATCTTCGCGCCCACGAGGATCGCCGCGATGCAGGTCACGAGCAGGATCGCGAGCGAGAGCAGCGGCTCCCACCACTCGGCCCAGCCCAGGAACATCCGCATGGGCATGCCGATCGGCGCCGAGAACGGCACGTACGACATGACCGACAACACGATGGGGTTGTTCCAGAAGAAGATCACCAGGAAGTACGGCGCCATGATCAGGAACATCAGCGGCGTCGTGGTCGAGCCGATGTCCTCCTGACGCGACACCATCGCCGCGGCCGCGGCGAACAGCGCGGCGAGCAGGATGAACCCGAAGAGGAAGAAGATCGCGAACCAGGCGATCGGTGCTCCGAGCCCCTGCAGCAACTCGGTCTGCCCCGTGATCGTCAGTCCTACGACCGCGATCGCCGCCAGGATCAGCAGCTGCGCCATCGCGAGGATCGTGTTTCCGATGACCTTGCCCGCCAGAAGCGCGCGCACGGGGATCGCCGAGATGAGCAGTTCGACTACGCGCGTCTGCTTCTCTTCGACGACCGACTGCGCGATCGTCGCACCGAACAGCTGCGCCGAGAACAGGAAGATGACCCCGAAGCCGATCGCCGCGATGTAGCCGAGGAAGTTGGGTGCGTTCTCGGGGTCGAGCAGCTCGACAGGCGGCGGCACCGACAGTCCGAGCAGCAGCGTCGACGACACGTCGTTCTCGGCGATCACGACGAACCCGACGGGGGACGACGCATCGCCCACGAGGGCGACGTCGACATCGCCGGCGCGCACGAGGTCTTCCGCCGCGGCGCGGTCGGCGACCTCGGTCACCTCCAGCCCCGTCGTCGGGGGCAGGTGCGGCTGCGCGTCGGCCGTCACGGCGACGGGCGTGCCCCCGCCGCTGCTCGCGGCGAAGCCGGCCCACAGCACACCGGCGAGTGCGATCGCGAACAGGATCGCGAACGAGATGATGAACGACTTGCTGCGCACCTTCGAGCCGATCTCACGCTCGGCGACGAGCCACGTGCTCTGCGCGAAGCTGGGTGCGGTGACGGCCGCCGTGCGGCGGGCGGGTGTCTGCGTGGTCACTGGATGACCTCCTTGAAGATCTGGGCGAGAGACGGATGCTGCGGGGCGAAGCTCGCGACATCACCCTCGGCGACGGCGCGGCGCAGGACCCGCTGGGCGGTCTCGTCGGAGTCGGCGTCGAACACGGCGTACCCGCCGTCGAAGTCGAGCACCTCGACGCCCGGCTCGTCGCGGAGCCACCCCGCGTCGCCGGCCGAGACCAGCTCGAAGCGGCGCGTGGAGTGCTCGGCGCGCAGCGCGTCGCGGGCACCGGACGCACGGATCGCGCCGCCGGCGATGATGACGAGGTCGTCGCACAGGCGCTCGACGACGTCGAGCTGGTGCGACGAGAAGAGCACCGACGCTCCCGCCGCGGCGCGCTGCTGCAGCACGTTCGCGACGACGTCGACCGCGAGCGGGTCCAGGCCCGAGAAGGGCTCGTCGAGGATCAGCACCTTCGGGTCGTGCACGAGCGCCGCCGCGATCTGGGCGCGCTGCTGGTTGCCCAGCGAAAGCGTCTCGACGTTGTCTTCGAGGCGCTCGCCGAGCCCCAGCTCTTCGAGCAGGGCGCGCGCGCGGGCCGCGGCATCCGTCTTCGAGAAGCCGTGCAGGCGCGCGAGGTACACGATGTGCTCGAGCACCTTCATCTTCGGATAGAGCCCGCGCTCTTCGGGCATGTAGCCGAACGAGCGACGATCGGATGCCGTCAGCTCGGCGCCGTCGAGAGACACGGTGCCGTCGTCCTTCGCGAGGACTCCGAGGATGATGCGCATCGTCGTCGTCTTGCCGGCGCCGTTCCCGCCGACGAATCCCGTGAGCCGGCCTGGGCGCACGTCGAACGTGATGTCGTCGAGCACACGGCGTGTGCCGTAGCTCTTGGTGATGCCGCTGAGGCTCAGCATGATCCGCCTTTCGATCGTCGAACGACATCAACGCTACGGATCGGTCGCGGCGGCGACCTCCCCCGGCGGGTGGGTCTTGCCGCTCCCCCCGAAGGAGGAGCGGGCGAAATTCTTCATGCGCGGGAATAGAACGAGGTCGATGTCTGGTTGGCTGTCTGTGGAACGTCCACGGTGGTCCCCGCCGGGGACGCCTTTCTTTTTTCACGGAGGAATCCCGCTATGACCGATCGGACCATCGGCTACATCGTCGGCAGCATCTCGTCGACCTCGATCAACCGTCGCCTCGCCAAGGCGCTGGAGCGTCTCGCTCCCGAGGGCACGACGCTCGTCGAGATCCCGATCGCGGATCTGCCCTTCTACTCACCCGACCACGACGCGGACTACCCGCAGGTCGCGCTGGACTTCAAGAAGGCGATCGACGAGGTCGACGGTGTCATCATCGTCACGCCCGAATACAGCCGCTCGATCCCCGGCGTGCTCAAGAACGCCCTCGACTGGGCCGCGCGCCCCTGGGGTCAGGCTTCGTTCGACGGCAAGCCGGCCGCCGTCATCGGCACGTCCGGCGGCGGCATCGCGACCGCCGCGGCGCAGCAGCACCTGAAGGCCATCCTGAGCCACTACAACGCTCCGACCCTCGGCCAGCCCGAGGGTTACGTGCAGTCGCTCCCCGGCCTGTTCACCGAGGACGGCGAGGTCACCAACGACCAGACCGCCGAGTTCCTCGTGAGCTACCTCGAGGCGTTCAACGCCCTCGTCGACCGCTACGCGCGCGTCGCCGTCGCCGCCTGAGCGCGTCGGCACTGACTGGTTGATTGGCCGCGAGACCGCATCCGCGCGCCGAGACTGCGGGGTTCACCCGCTGTTTCGGCCGTCGGATGCAGTCTCGCGGCCAGTGGTCTTCGGGGCGGGTTCAGGTGAGGCCGTGGCGGTGGGCGTAGACGACGGCGGCGACCCGGTCGCGGGCGCCGAGCTTCTGCAGCACGTTCGACACGTGCGTCTTGACGGTCGCCTCGCCGATGTAGAGCCGTGCGGCGATCTCGGCGTTGCTCATCGCCTGCGCGACGAGCCGCAGCACCTCGCCTTCGCGTTCGGTCAACCCCTCCGCATGCACCTCGGGCTCCGGCGCCGCGGCGGCAGCCGGATCGGCCGCCGACGCGAAGCGCTCGATCACCCGCTTCGTCACCTCGGGGGCGAGCAGCGCATCGCCGGCGGCGGCCACCCGCACGGCTGAGACGAGCTCCTCGGGCCCCGCGTTCTTCAGAAGGAACCCGCTCGACCCGGCGCTCAGCGCCGCGAACAGGTAGTCGTCGCGGTCGAACGTCGTCACGATCACGACGGCGGCGTCGACGGCGGCATCCGCGACGATGCGCCGCGTCGCCTCGAGGCCGTCCATCGTGGGCATCTGCACGTCCATGCAGATCACATCAGGACGAAGAGCGGATGCCGCGGCCACAGCTTCGACGCCGTCTGCGGCCTCACCGACGACCCGGATGTCGCCGGCTGCTTCGAGGATCATCCGGAACCCCGCGCGCATGACGGCGTGGTCATCGACGAGCAGCACGCCGATCACGAGACGGCCCCGGTCGGCAGGTGCGCCCGCACGAGGAACCCGCCACGGCTGCGGGGACCGTACTCGAGCGTACCGCCCGACGCGGCCGCACGCTCGCGCATGCCGACGAGTCCGAGACCCGGCGCGATGAGGGCCGACCCCCGCCCCGTGTTGGCGACTTCGAGTTCGACCGTGTCCGGGCTGTAGCGCAGGCGCACGTCGGCGGTGGCATCCGGTCCGGCGTGACGGCGGACGTTCGTGAGCGCTTCCTGCGCGATGCGGTAGACGTTCACCTGCGTCACGTCGGGCAGCGCGACGGCGTCGCCGACGACCGTGAGGGTCGTGGGCAGGCCGTTCTCGTTCGCGTGCACCACGAGGTCGGCGAGCGCGTCGAGGCTCAGCGTCGAGGCGTCGGGGGTGTCGCCGGGTGACGTGCGCAGCGTCTCGAGCAGGTGGCGCAGTTCGCCGAGCGCCGAGCGGGCGGATTCCTCGACCGTGACGAGGGCCGCGCGCGTGGCATCCGGATCGCGGTCGAGAACGGCCCGCGCGGCTCCTGCCTGCACGCCCATCGCCGACACGTGGTGCGCGACGACGTCGTGCAGTTCGCGCGCGATGCGCACGCGGTCGAGCGCGACGGCTTGCGCCGCGGTGACCTCGCGCTCGGCTTCGAGTTCGCGGGTGCGCTCCTCGAGCGCGGCGCGTTCCCGCGCCGCGGCGTACGCGCGATCGCCCATGTAGTACGCGCCGCCGAAGAACGCGGCGTTGATGAGCAGCTGCATGAGCATGAAGGCGACGAACGGCGAGAACAGTCCCACGCGCGACAGGCCCTCGTCGGCGGGGGCCGTCGCGGCCTGGAACATCGTCACGAGCAGCCACACGAACATCGCGACGATGACGACGACGCGCACGATCGTCGCCCGGCGCCGGTTCTCGACCCAGGCGCCGACGGTGTACATCGCGATGAAGATGGCGACGTTGCCCACGTAGAGCTCGGGGATCTGCACCGTGACACCGACGAAGAACGCGGCCGCGACGACGAGCACCACGATCTCGGGAAAGCGCCGGCGCAGCGCCAGGGGCGCCGCCAGCGCCAGGGCGTAAAGGAGGCCCCACGCGAGGGGCGGCGAGTCTGTCCCGTAGACCCCGGCCACCGAGCCGAGGGCCGTGCTGAGGATGCCGGCGACGAGCAGCCCGGCGGCCAGCCACGCATCCGTGCGAAGGTCGCCCGGCGACAGGGGCGGGCGCACGCCGGTGGACGCTTCGGGTGTGGCCATGCGTCCACGCTACGCGGCAGCAGAGGCCGCGACCTCCCCCGCGAGAGGGATCCGGGCGATGGGCGACCCGTAGCCCGCACGCACCTCATCGTCGATCAGCTGGTCCCGCCCGGGGATGCCGCGCTGCTCGAGCGATTCGCCGCGTCGTTCCGGATCTAGAAGATCATCGGCCGATCGTCGTCGTCGGGACCGGTGAGGTCGAGATCGACCACGACGGGGACGTGATCCGACGGGGCCTGACCCTTGCGCTCATCGCGGTGAATCGCCGCACCGGCGACGGCGTCGGCGAAGGCGTGCGAGCCGAGGATGAAGTCGATCCGCATGCCCTGATTGCGGGGGAACCGCAGCTGCTTGTAGTCCCAGTAGGTGAAGCCCGTCGGCACGAGCGGACGCACGACGTCCTGCACGCCGGCGGCCTCGATCGCCGCGAACGCCTCGCGTTCGGGAGCGGAGACGTGCGTCGAGAACCCCTGCACGATCTCGGGGACGCCGTTGTCGGCGTCGGTCGGGGCGATGTTGAAGTCGCCGGTGAGGGCGAGCGCGAGGTCGGGGTTCCGTGCCAGCGCGTCGCGCGTGTATCCGGCGAGCTGGGCGAGCCAGTCGAGCTTGTAGTAGTAGTGCGGGTCGCCGAGCGCACGCCCGTTGGGCACGTACAGGCTCCACACCTCGACACCGCTGATGGTCGCGCCGAGCGCGCGCGCCTCGTGCGGTGCATCCGGACCCTCGTAGCCCTTCTCGAAGCCGGGCATGCCGGGGAACGATGTGCGCACGTCCTCGATCGGCTCGCGGCTCGCGATCGCGACCCCGTTCCACTGCGAGAACCCGTGCGCCTCGACGTGGAATCCGGCGTCTTCGAAGGCCGCGAACGGGAACTGCTCGACCTTGCACTTGATCTCCTGCATCGCGAGGACATCGATATGCTCGCGCACCGCGAAGTCGACGATCCGGTCGACGCGGGCGCGGATGGAGTTCACGTTCCAGGTGGCCAGGCGCATGGGTTCCAGCCTAAGACGAGTGGTTCCCTAGACTCTCATCCATGACCGTCGCGTCCACACCCGAACTCGAAGCCGACCGCCAGTACCTCATCGCCCTCATCGAGGACGAGGCGGTCTTCCACGGCGACTTCACGCTCTCGAGCGGCAAGCAGGCGACGTATTACGTCGACATGCGCAAGCTCACCCTCGACCACCGCGCGGCGCCGGCGATCGGTCGCATCATGCTCGATCTCATCCGCGATGTGGACGGGATCGTCGCGATCGGCGGGCTGACCCTGGGTGCAGACCCGATCGCGAACGCCGTCATGCACGAATCCGTCCGCACCCCCCGCCCGCTCGACGCGTTCGTCGTGCGCAAGGAGCCCAAGGACCACGGCCGGGGTCGTCAGGTCGAGGGCGCGGATGTCGTGGGCAAGCGCGTCGTCGTCGTCGAGGACACCTCGACGACGGGTCAGTCCGCGCTCGCGGCCGTCGAGGCGCTGCGCCGAGAGGGCGCCGAGCCCGTCGCCGTCGCCGTCATCGTTGACCGCAAGACCGGCGCCCAGGCCGCGATCGAAGCCGAAGGGCTGACGTGGCTCGCCGCCGTCGACCTCGACGACCTGGGGCTCGAGCCGCAGTAGCGCGGCATAGCACACCGAGATGACGCGTCGCGAAGACGCGCGTTAGCCGGCGCGCAACCGCGCGGGCACGACCGGTTCACCGAGCGCCTCCACGATCGAGAGGCCCGGGATCGATCGATCCTTCGGCATACCCGTGATTCCCCCGAAGGAGCACTCCGTGTCCCGCATTTCCCAGAGGACGTGGCCCGGAGGCATCGCGGCAGCGGTCGCAGCGCTCGCGCTGACCGTCGCCGTCGTGCCCTCGCCCGTCCACGCCGCGCCACTCGAGCCGGTCTACGTCGATGGCATGAACCTCGACTCCGGCGGCACCGCCGTCATCAACGATCTGCAGCGCACCGACGTCGCTCCGGGACTCGTGCACGTGGCCTACGAGCGCCTCGACGCGACCGGCTGGCAGCAGGTCGACATCCTGCGGGCCGAGCTGAGCGAGGACACCGTGCGGGTCGGCTACCTCACGCCCGAGACCGTGTCGGGCCCCGGCGCCACCGTCACCGAGCTCGTCGACGGCTCCGGCGCGATCGCGGGCGTCAACCTCGACCGGTTCGACATCAACAACTCCAACGCCGCCGCGGGGTGGGGCGTGAGCGGCGGAGAGCTGATCAAGAGCGGCAATCCGGATGCCTCGGCGTCGATCGTCATCGACGAGAACGGCCTCGGCTCGCTCGCGAACCTGCTGCTGGTCGGCGCGGCCGGGTTCGGCGAGCAGAGCGTCGCGATCCGCGGCATCAACACCTTCGCGCTCGACGGCGGCGTCGGCCTGTACACGTCGCAGTGGGGCGCCTTCTCGCGCGCCCGCGCCCTCAACGGCGCGGCGGGCGTCGAGGTGCTCATCGGCGCCGACGACACGGTGCTGTCGGTCTCGGAGGCTCCGGGGGCGGGCACGCTCGAGCCCGGCGTCCGCGCGCTCGTCACGAAGGCCGACGGGCCAGAGGCCGCGGTCCTGCGTTCCCTCGAGCCGGGTGACGCCGCCGACATCGCGTACTCGATCGACGCCGGTGCACTCGACGTGCGCGAAGCCGGCGGTGCGTGGCACCGGATCCTGCGCGACGGTGTCGTCGTCGACGCGGGCAACCCCGACCTGCACCCGCGCACCATGGTGGGCTTCAGCCAGGACGGCGCGACGGCGTACTTCGTGCAGCTGGACGGCCGCAGCGCGATCGCGCGCGGCATGACGCTGACAGAGCAGGGCCGGTTCATGAAGGACCTCGGCGCGCACGACGCGACCAACGCCGACGGCGGCGGCTCGAGCCAGATGAACGTGCGCGACTCCGGACAGCGGACGTCGCGCATCGTCAACACGCCGTCCGACGGCTTCGAGCGTCACGACGGCGACGGCCTGGGGTTCTTCCTCGCGCAGCCGAGCTCCGGCGTACTCGCCGGGTACCGGCTCGAGCCGGCGCTCGCCGGCGTGGGCGGCCTGCGGGTGTTCCCCGGTCTCTCGCGCACGCTGAGCGCCCACGGACACGACGAGGCGGGCACGGCGGTCGCCGCGTCCGTCGGGGAGTGGGCCTCGGCCGATTCCGCGATCGCGACCGTCGCGGACGGCGTCGTGCATGGCGTGAGCCCCGGCGAGACCACCGTCACGGCGCGGACGGGTGCGGCGGACGGCTCCGCCGAAGCTCAGGTGCTCGGTGACCTCGACCGGATCACGACCGACCTGACGACCATCAACCTCGAGGCGAAGGACGCGACGGCCGTCGTCACCCTCACCGGTCACGACCCGCAGGGCTTCGCCGCGCCGATCGAGGCGCGCGATGTCACGGTGGTCAACCCCGCGCCCGAGACGTTCTCGGTCGAACCGACCGCCGACGGCCGCTTCCAGGTGACCGCGATCGGCGACGTCGGAACCACGACGCTCGCGTTCGAGGTCGCCGGCGAGCGCACCGAGGTCGCCGTCGCGGTGCCGCTCGAGGTGCGCCTCATCGACGACTTCAGCACGATCGAGGGCTGGACGACCGCGCACGACCGTGCGCCGACGGGCGGCATCGCGCCGGGTGAAGGCCACGACGGCGACCCCAGCATCCGGATCGACTACGACTTCACGGAGTCGACGGGCACGCGCGGTCGCTACGCCGTCGCCCCGGGCGCCGTGACGGGCGGCTCCGGCGGCATCGACATCCCCGGCATCCCACAGAAGCTGTCGGTGTGGATCAAGGGCGACGGCAACGGCTCGCTGCTGCGGCTGCAGGTCATGCAGGCCAACGGCGTGCGCAACTGGATCGACGGCCCCGGCGGATCGCAGTCGCTGCACGCGACGTGGACCGGCTGGGAGCGTGTCGACTTCCTCGTGCCCGAGACGTTCGCCTTCCCGCTCAAGCTCGAGCGCATCCGCGTGCTCGAGACGGTCGCCGCCAAGCAGTACACGGGTTCGCTCGAGTTCTCGAAGATCTACGCCTACCTGCCCCCCGAGGGCACGCAGTCGCCTGCGCTCGGGCGCGCAGAGGATCCGATCGTCGTCGACGCCGGTGAGACGGATGACGACGCGCTCCGCGTCGCCGTCGTCTCGGACGCGCAGTTCGTCGCCCGCGATCCCGACAGCGGCGCCGTGCAGGGGGCGCGCGACGCGCTGCGCGAAATCGTCGCGGCCGAGCCCGACGTCATGCTCCTCAACGGCGACTTCGTCGACGAGGCATCCGCGGCCGACTTCGAGCTGGCGAAGCGGATCCTCGACGAGGAGCTCGCGGACGTCGACTTCCCCTGGTTCTACCTGCCGGGCAACCACGAGATCATGGGCGCGTCCATCGACAACTTCCGTGCGGCGTTCGGCGAGACGAACCGCACGGTCGACATCGACGGCACGCGGCTCATCATGCTGAACTCCGCCAGCGGCAAGCTCGCCACCGAGTTCGCCCAGGTGCAGATGCTGCGTCAGCAGCTGGATGCCGCGGCATCCGACTCCGCCGTCACGGGCGTGCTCGTCGTCTCGCACATGCCGACGAACGACCCGCTGCCGACCAAGGGCAGCCAGCTGAGCGATCGGAACGAGGCGGCCCTCGTGGATGACTGGATCCAGCAGTTCCGCGCCGAGTCCGGCAAGTCCGCGGCGTACATCGCCGGCCACGTCGGCGCATTCCACGCGTCGAGCGTCGACGGTGTCCCGTACGTCGTCAACGGGAACTCGGGCAAGAGCCCGGCCTCCACGCCCGCCGACGGCGGGTTCACCGGCTGGACGATGCTGGGCATCGACCCGGATCAGGGCACCTGGCGCGACGCGACCGACGCCTGGCTCGAGGTCGAGACGAAGCCGCGCGTGGACGAGGGCGGACTCACCGTCGATGCACCCGGCACGCTCGGCCTCGGCGGGGCTGCGGAGATCTCGGCCGAGTTCGCGCAGGACGAGGGTGCGCGCACCGTGCCCGTGGCCTGGCCGGTCTCGAGCCGGTGGGGTGGCGAGGGCGTTCACATCGGCGCGGCCGAGGATGCGCCGGCCGGAACGATCGTCGCCGTCGATCCCCGTGACGGCACGGTCTCGGCGCTCGCCGTCGGCGACGCGCAGATCGCGGTCACCGTCAACGGCGAGACCGCGACGGCGCAGATCGAGGTCGTCGCGGATCTGGACGTGTCGGTGTCGGCCGTGACACGCACGCTCGGCGGCAGGCAGTACGTGTCGGTGTCGGTCACCAACGACGAGGCCGCTCCTCTCGATGTGACCGTCGGCTCGGCCTTCGGAGGCAAGACGTTCTCGAACGTGGCACCGGGCAAGACCGTCTCGGTCTCGCTCAACTCGCGCTCGGCCTTCGTGGCCGCGGGCGAGGTCGAGGTGACGGTGACCGGCGAGGTCGACGGGGCTCCCGTCACGGTGACCAAGACGGCTGCCTACCCGGCGGCGCCGACCGAGTAGCCGGACGAACGATGGCCCCCGGGAGACGCGCAGTTCCCGCGATCTCCGGGGGTCATCGTTCGTCGTGCGCGATCGGCGCCCGGTCAGTCCTCGTCGTCGTCGCGGCCGTGCCACCACTGCCAGACGAAGGCGATGAGCGTGCCCAGCAGCACGATGCCCGTCGTCGCGAACAGCAGCGTCTGCTCGAACTCGTTCATCACGGGGCGCTCACAGGTTCTCGGGCAGTTCGGATTCGACGGGTTCGACCGGCAGCAGGTCGGCCACCGAGCCGAGCACCTCATCGGGGCGGAAGGGGAAACGCTGGATCGCGAGCGGGTCGCTGATCCCGGTCAGCACGAGCACGGTGTGCAGGCCCGCCTCGATGCCGGCGACGACGTCGGTGTCCATCCGGTCGCCGATCATGCCGGTCGTCTCGGAGTGCGCGCCGATCTGGTTCAGCGCCGAGCGGAACATCATCGGGTTCGGTTTGCCGACGACGTAGGGCTCCATGCCCGTGGCCTTCGTGATGAGTGCGGAGATCGCTCCGGTCGCCGGCAGGACTCCGTCGATCGAGGGGCCCGTGGCATCCGGATTCGTCGCGATGAATCGCGACCCTGCGCCGATCAGCCTGATCGCCTTCGTGATCGCCTCGAACGAGTAGTGGCGGGTCTCGCCGACGACGACGTAGTCGGGGGCGGTCTCGGTCATGATGAATCCGACCTCGTGCAGCGCTGTCGTCAGGCCCGCCTCGCCGATGACGAACGCCGTGCCGCCGGGCATCTGGCTGCGCAGGAAGTCCGCCGTCGCGAGCGCCGACGTCCAGATCGAGGCCTCGGGGACGACGAGGCCGGACGCACGCAGGCGGGCGGAGAGGTCGCGGGGAGTGAAGATCGAGTTGTTCGTCAGCACGAGGAACGGCGTGCCCGTGTCGCGCCAATGCTCGAGCAGCTCGGCGGCCCCCGGGATGGGCGTGTTCTCGTGGACGAGGACGCCGTCCATGTCGGTCAGCCAGCATTCGATGTCGGCGCGGGTCCGCATGCGCCGAGCCTATCCCGGGTGAATGCCCGCCGACCGCGCGTCCGGCCCCGCCGGCCGTGCACGCGGCGTAGGGTCGGACACGTGCCGTCTTGGAGCCTTCCCGATCTGACCGGCCGCACGTATCTCGTCACGGGGGCCAACGCGGGCCTCGGCTATTTCTCGTCCGAACATCTCGTGCGGGCGGGCGCCCGTGTCCTGATGACAGGCCGGAGCCCGAACCGGCTCGCCGCGGCGCGGACGGCGCTGCGCCGTCGCATCCCGGATCTCACGCCCGACCGTGTCGAGACGATGCTCCTCGACACGAGCAACTACGGTTCGGTGCGCGCCGCGGCGGCGAGCGTGCGGGGGCGCGGCCGGCTGGACGGCGTGCTGCTCAACGCCGGCATCGTGCACCCTCCGACCCGCCGCGAGACGACCGCCGACGGCCACGAACGCGTTCTGGCGACGAACGTGCTCGGTCACTTCGCGCTCGGTGGCGCGCTGCTGTCGACGCTCGCCGCTTCTGCGGGGCGCATGGTGTGGGTCGGCAGCATGTCGACGTCGCTGTGGCCCTACAACCCCGTCGACCCGCACCTCGTCGAGGGGTACACGGCGTGGCGCGCGTACGTGCAGTCCAAAGTCGCGACCACGTCGCTCGGGCTCGAAGCCGATCGCCGGCTGCGCGAGGCGGGTGTGCCCGTCTCGAGCGTCGTCGCCCACCCCGGGTACTCGACGAGCGGACGCACGCCGGGCATCGGCGGCGTCAACGAACCGACCCGGACGACGCGGTTCGTCGACAATCTGCAGACGCCGATCACTCAGTCGAAAGAGGCCGGCGCGCAGGCGCTCGTGCACGCACTGGCCGGCGAGGGCGTCGAGGGCGGCTCGTTCTGGGGTCCGCGGTACGTGCTGCACGGCACGCCGCGGCGTGCACGGCCGTCGCGCCTGGGTCGCGATCCCGAGCTCGGCGCCCGGCTGTGGTCGGTCGCCGAGGACGCGACGGGGGTGCGCTGGTCGTTCGAGCGGGCCGCCCAGAGCGCGCGCTGAACGGGATCAGTCGCTCAGCCAGACCGCATCGCCGGCGCCCGGAGGAAGCGCGACCTCGCCGTGCGCGAAGCGCAGCGTCACGGCGTCGACGACCGTGACCGGCATGCCGACCGTGACCCCGGCGGACTCGACGGCGCGCAGCAGCTCGGAGTCGCGGTCGCTCACGCGCAGCACGTGCCCGGCATGTCCCGGTGCCGCATCGGACAGCAGGACGAACGGCGTCCTCTGGACGCGACCCTCGGCGTCGGGGATCGCGTCTCCGTGCGGATCGAACCGCGGTCGGCCGAGACGCTGGTCGATGCGCTCGAGGAGGCGGTCGCTCACGGCGTGCTCGAGGATCTCGGCCTCGTCGTGGACTTCGTCCCACGCGTAGCTGAACTCCCGCACGAGCCATGTCTCGATGAGCCGGTGCCGGCGGATGGTCGCCGCGGCGCGCCGCGCGCCGTCGTCGGTGAGGGCGATGGGGCCGTAGGGCCGATGCGTGACGAGGCCCTGCGCCGCGAGCTTCTGCACCATCTCGGTCACACTCGAGGGCGCGAGTCCCAGCTCGGCCGCCAGCTGCGACGGCGTGATGCGGGCGTCCTGCCACTCGGTGTGGTTGTAGATCGTCTTGAGATAGTCGTCGACGACGGGAGAGGCCACGGGTTCAGAGTACCCGGCGGCGTGCGCCGACGGCCGCGGGTAGCCTGGGCCGGTGACCGAGCCGACCGTCCCCGCCGAGCCCGAGCCGTCCCACGGTGTCGGGCCGTGGCCGGGCGAGTGGCCCGACGACCCCCGCTACGACCGCGACCTGCTCGCGAACGGCGACCGGCGCAACGTGGTCGACGAGTACCGGTACTGGACGATGGATGCCATCGTCGCCGACCTCGACACGCGGCGCCACGCGTTCCACGTCGCGATCGAGAACTGGCAGCACGACATGAACATCGGCTCGATCGTGCGCAGTGCGAACGCGTTCCTCGCCGCCGAGGTGCACATCGTCGGCAAGCGCCGCTGGAACCGCCGCGGCGCGATGGTGACCGACCGGTACCAGCACGTCCGGCATCACGAAGACATCGCCGCGTTCGCCGCATGGACCGCCGGCGAGGGCATTCCCGTCATCGCGATCGACAACGTCGAGGGGTCGGCGCCCCTGCCTGACGCCGATCTGCCCGAGCGGTGCGTTCTGCTGTTCGGCCAGGAGGGGCCGGGACTGTCGGCGGAGGCCGTGGCCGCGGCATCCGGCGTCGTCGAGATCGCGCAGTACGGCTCGACGCGCTCGATCAACGCGAGCGCGGCGGCCGCCGTCGTCATGTACGAGTGGTGCCGCCGCTGGGCGTGATCGCGATCACGATCCGGCCGTGAGCCACGCGGGGCCGCGCACGCGCCAGCCGAGGGTCGCGAGCCGCGCGAGCATGTAGACGCCGAAGAACGCGCCGGCGAGCCAGGCGAGCCCGGCCGCGCCGGTCGGGTGCAGCACGGCGATCAGCACGAGCGCGGGCAGGAAGGGCACGAGGTTCAGCACGCCCGCGATCGCGAGGTACTTCGCATCGCCCGCTCCGATGAGCACGCCGTCGAGCACGAAGACGATGCCGCAGACCGGCTGCGCGACAGCGAGCACGAGGAGCGCCGGCATGACGAGGGCGGCGACGGCGGGGTCGCCGGTGAAGATGAGCCCCATGACGCCCGACAGCGCCGCCACGACCGCCCCGACCAGCACGCCGAACCATGCGCCCCACGCGAGGGTGCGCGCGAGCACCCGCCGCACATACGGTTCGTCGCCCATGCCCAGCCCCTTGCCGATCAGGGCCTGAGCCGCGATCGCGAGGGCATCCAGCGCGAACGCCGTGGTCGAGAAGAGCGTGAAGGCGACCTGCCATCCCGCGAGCTCGGCGGTGCCGAGACCCGTCGCGACCCCCACGGTCGCCAGCAGCGCGGCGCGCAGCGACACCGTCCGCAGGAACAGCCACCCGCCCGAGCGGGCCGAGCCGCGCACTCCGGCGCGCTGCGGACGAACGGATGCCGCGTGCCGACGCGCGACGCGACCCACGACGACGGCGAACGCGGCGACCATTCCCCACTGCGCTGCGACGGTGCCGGCGGCCGACCCGGCGATGCCCCACCCGAAGCCGTAGATGAAGAGCCAGTTCAGCAGGGCGTTCGCCGCGAAGCCGACGCCCGCGATCCACAGCGGCGTCACGGTGTCCTGCAGCCCGCGCAGCAGCCCCGTGGCGGCGAACACGATGAGCATGGCGGGCAGCCCCCACATCGACAGCCCGAGGTAGATCTGCGCCTGCTCGGCGACGTCGGCGGTCGCGCCGAAGAGCGAGACGAGCAGGGGCGTCGCGAACCACCCCGCGATGGCGAGCACGGCGCCCAGACCGAGCGCGAGCCACATCCCGTCGATACCGACCGAGACGGCCTTGCCGGGGTCGCCCGCGCCGAAGCGGCGCGCGACGGCCGGTGTCGTCGCGTAGGCGAGGAACACCATGAGCCCCACGATCGTCTGCAGGACGGCGGCGGCGATGCCCAGTCCCGCGAGGGGCACGATGCCCAGGTGTCCGACCATGGCGGCATCGACGATGAGGAACAGGGGCTCGGCGACGAGGGCGCCGAGGGCGGGGACCGCGAGGCGCAGGATGTCGCGGTTCAGCGCACTCGTGGGGGGCATGTTCCGATGCTATGAGCGAACACCGGCCGAGCCTGACGGCGCACCGCTCGCCTATCCTGGTTCGCATGACCGAAGCTCTCCCGTCCGGTATCGCGCTCGACGAACTCAGCGCGGACATCCGCCCCCAGGACGACCTGTTCCGTCACGTCAACGGCGCGTGGATCGACCGCACCGACATCCCCGAGGACAAAGCGCGCTGGGGGTCGTTCCACCTCATCGCCGAGCAGGCCGAGAAGGACGTCCACGCGATCGTCGAAGAGTCGCAGGATGCCGCCGAGGGCACCGAGGCTCGCAAGATCGGCGACCTCTACACGAGCTTCATGGACGTCGACCGCATCGCCGCGCTCGGTGCGGAGCCGCTTCGCGACCAGCTCGCCGAGGTCGACCGCATCGACTCGATCCCCGCGCTGCTCCGTGTCGTCGGCGAGCTCGAGCGTGACGGCGTCGCGGGGCTGTTCCACCTCTACATCGAGCCCGATCCGGGCGATCCGCAGCGCTACATCCCGTTCTTCCTGCAGGGCGGACTGTCGCTGCCCGACGAGAGCTACTACCGACTCGACAGCTTCGCTGAGACGCGCACCGCGTTCCGCGCCCACGTGCACCGCATCCTCGAGCTCGCGGGGGTCGCCGACCCCGAGGCATCCGCGGATCGCATCGTCGCGCTCGAGACCGAGCTCGCGACGCACCACTGGGACAACGTCAAGAGCCGCGACGCCGTCGCGACCTACAACCTCAAGACGTGGGGCGACGTGCAGGCGCTCATCGGCGTCGACCTGACGCCGTGGCGCGAGGGCGTCGCGCCGGCGCACGAAGACGCGTTCGGCGAGATCAACGTGTATCAGCCGAGCTTCCTCGAAGGTCTCGGGGGTCTGCTCACCGAAGAGCGGCTCGAGGATTGGAAGGCCTGGCTGCGGTTCGCCGTCGTGCACGGAGCGGCGTCGTTCCTGTCCGACGAGTTCGTCGATGAGAACTTCTCGTTCTACGGCACGCAGTTGACGGGTGTTCCCGTCAACCGCGAACGGTGGAAGCGCGGTGTCGGCCTCGCCGAAGCGGCGATGGGGGAGGCGATCGGGCGCGTGTATGTCGAGCGTCACTTCCCGCCCGCCGCGAAGGTGGCGATGGACGATCTCGTCGCGAATCTCGTCGAGGCCTACCGGCAGTCGATCACGGGTCTGGAGTGGATGAGCCCGGAGACCCGCGAGCGGGCACTGGCGAAGCTCGACGCCTTCACTCCCAAGATCGGCTATCCCGTGAAGTGGAAGGGCTACGACGCCCTCGAGATCGACGCGGGCGATCTCGTCGGGAACGTCCGCCGGGCACACGTGCACGAGCACGACCGTCAGCTCGGCAAGGTCGGCCAGCCGATCGACCGCGACGAGTGGTACATGACGCCGCAGACCGTCAACGCGTACTACAACCCGCTCATGAACGAGATCGTCTTCCCGGCGGCCATCCTGCAGTATCCGTTCTTCGACGCCGAGCGCGACGCGGCCGCGAACTACGGCGGCATCGGAGCCGTCATCGGGCACGAGATCGGACACGGCTTCGACGACCAGGGCAGCCGCTTCGATGGCGACGGCTCGTTGCGCGACTGGTGGACGGATCAGGACCGTGCCGCGTTCGAGCAGCGCACGGCGTCGCTCATCGCGCAGTACGACGAGCTCACGCCCGCGGGCATCTCGGGGGACTACAAGGTCAACGGCGCCCTCACGATCGGCGAGAACATCGGCGACCTCGGCGGGCTGGGCATCGCCCTCAAGGCGTATGCGCTGTCGCTCGGCACGGATTCGGCCGGTGAGCCCGTCGAGGCGCCCGAGATCGACGGTCTCACGGGCGTCCAGCGCGTGCTGCTGTCATGGGCGCAGATCTGGCAGCAGAAGGGCCGGGATGCCGAGACGATCCGGCTGCTCACGATCGACCCGCACTCACCGAACGAGTTCCGGTGCAATCAGATCGTGCGCAACGTCGACGCGTTCTACGACGCCTTCGGTGTGACCGCAGCGGATGCGCTGTGGCTCGACGAGGACGAGCGCGTCACGATCTGGTGACCTGACCGGGCGGCGGAGCCGTCAGAAGACGATCGTGTGGTTCCCGTGGCGGATGACGCGGTCCTGCGCGTGCCACAGCACGGCACGTGACAGCACCTGACGCTCGACGTCGGCGCCGCGGCGCGCGAGTTCGGCGACGCCGTCGGCGTGGGTCACCCGCACGGTGTCCTGGTCGATGATCGGCCCCTCGTCGAGGTCGTCGGTGACGTAGTGGCTCGTCGCGCCGATGAGCTTGACGCCGCGCTCCTTGGCCTTCTTGTACGGCTCAGCGCCGATGAAGGCGGGCAGGAAGGAGTGGTGGATGTTGATGACGGGCACGCCGACCTGCGCGAGGAAGTCGCTCGAGAGGATCTGCATGTAGCGCGCGAGCACGATGAAGTCGACGTTGCCGACGAGGAGCTTGAGGATCTCGGCTTCGGACGCGCTCTTGTCCGGACCGGGGGTCGAGGGCACGTGGAAGAACGGCACGCCGAACGAGCGCACGTCATCGGCCGCGGTGGTGTGGTTCGAGATGACCATCGGGATCGAGACGGGCAGGTCGCCGCGGCGGTGCCGCCACAGCAGGTCGAGCAGGCAGTGGTCCTGCTTCGAGGCGAGGATCGCCATGCGCTTGGGCACGGACTGGTCGGTGAGCGACCACTCCAGGTCGAACCCGCCGAGCGTTGTCGCGAGGTCGGCCTTGATTTCGGGCAGGGCGGCGTCGAGTCCTGGCCGGTGGAACACGACGCGCTGGAAGTACGCGCCCCCCGTCGGGTCATCGGAGTACTGGTCGAAGGCGACGATGTTGCCGCGGTTGCGCGTGATGAGCGCCGAGACGGCGGCGACGATCCCCGGCTGGTCGCTGCCGTGCACGATGAGGCAGGCGTGTTCGGGAAGGAGCTGCGGTGAGGACGGCGCGGACATCCCTCGATTCTGCCGTGAGTTGACGGATGCCGCGGCCACGGGCACGTGCCGGCGGTGTTCAGGCGCTCGCCGAAGCGAGGGGATCCGCGGCCACCTCGATCTGCTGGAGCCGGCCGGTGCCGTCTCGAGCGCGCATCCGCGACGCCGGCATGTGCAGCCGGTCGCGTTAGGTCGAACATCTATTCTGAGTACCGTCTTCCTTGTGTCGTATCTTTGTACTATGCTTGAGGGTATGGCGGAGGACCGGTATCCCGAAGAAGTGACACCGGTGCGCCTGCCCGCCGAAGAGATCTTGGGTCATCTTCTGGATGCTGCGCTGGCCGACCATATGGACGCGAATCGTCGTCTGGCTCTTCGTGCGGGTCGTATCGTCGAGGCGATCGATACCGCGGTGCGGCACCCGTACGTGTATACGTCGGTCGAGGGTCGGGCGGGGTCGAATCTGGCCGAGCGTGCGGTGATCGTCGATATCGCGTTGCGGTTGCAGTTGTCCGAGCGGGCGGTGCAGGATGTGGCACGGCTGGTCCGTGACGCGCGTGCCCGGTTGCCGATGCTGTGGCAGCGTGCCGAAGAGGGCTTCCTCTCGCTCTCGCTCGTGGAGTCCGCCGTCACCGGCGCCGCCCGACTGCTCCCCCCGTTCGGGGCCTGCGATGACGAACGGGCCGTCTCCGCTGCGGCGCTGCGCGAACTGGACTCCCGGGCCGAGGAGTGGGCGGTCACGGTCACACCGGCCGGGTTCCGGTCCCGCCTGGCCCGCCTGCTGGACACCCTCGATGCCCGCACCGCTGACGCCCGGCACACCGCGGCGCTGCGGGATCGCAAGGTCCTGGTCGAACACGTCGGCGACGGCATGGCATGGGTGTCAGCCCTGGTGCCGTCGATCGATGCGGTCGCGATCAAACGCCGCCTGACAGCGACCGCGAAGCACCTGGCCACACACCCCCACGAAACCCGATCCCGCGACCAGATCCGCGCCGACCTGCTCTCCGCCTGGGCCCGCGGCATCGGCACCCCCACCGCCGTGAAAACGAAAGTGTTCGTCACCATCCCCGCCACCCTCCTCGCCAGCAGCAGCAAGCCCGGCCGCGGCAGCGCCGGCGGCGTCGACCAGGCCGGTGCCAGCACGGGAGCCGGCGCGGATGTCCGCGCGGGCCTCGGTGAGAGCGCCACCATCGTCGGACACGGGCCCCTGTCACCCCTCGCGGCGAAACAGATCTTCCTCGACACCAACGCCTTCCACCGGATCATCACCGACCCGATCTCCGGCGTCATCCTCGACATGGACCGCCGCACCTACCGACCCACCACCGCCCAACGCGACTGGCTCACCCTCCAACACGGCACCTGCGCCCGCGACGGCTGCACCCGCCTCGCCCTCGACGCCGACATCGACCACACCACCCCCTGGGCACACGGCGGACCCACCAACATCCGCCAACTCCGCCCCCTCTGCCCACCCGATCACACCCACCGACATCGCACCAAGCTCGCCTACCGCACCCGCGACAACGGCACCGTCGAAGTCACCACACCCACCGGATTCACCTCCACCGAACCCCCACCCTTCTAACGACGACGCTGACTGGCCGACGCGGCATGACCCGCTGCCGCTCGGCAGTCACCTCCGAGCAACCGAAGGTGTCCCGCAGTGCGGGCATCACGTGCAAAGACGCGGGCGATACATGATGACGGGTCACGCGATCTCGCTCACCTGCCTGGCGGGTCTGGTCGTCCGAAGCGCCTGATCGCCGCCAATGTCGGAGGTGTGGTGTGTCCTGTACCACTGGCCATCGGCCGGTGGCACACACCTGGGGGTGCGTGCCTCGAACGACCAGAAGGTTCCGTCATGTCCGACAACTCGATCGACGGCGCGCACGAGCGCCGCGCCACTCACCTCGAGCCCACCGAGCCCGCCGCGGTGGTCCCTCCCCTCACACCGCCCGCCGGCTGGTATCCCGACCCGCAGGATCCTGCCGCGCAGCGCTACTGGGACGGCGCGCAATGGAGCACCCACACGGCGGGAACCGCCCCGTTCGGTGCGGCGACCCCCGGGACTCCCGCGGCCGACGCCGGCGCGGAGACGCTGCCGGGTGGGGCAGTGGCGGTCAAGCGCGGTCTGCCGAAGCTCAAGTGGTGGCAGTGGACACTGATCGCGATCGCCGCGATCGTCCTCGTCAGCATGGTCGTCAACGGGGTGAGCGGGCAGCGCGCATCGAGCGACGCCGCGGCCCCGAAGCCGACCGCTGCCGTCGAGCAGACGAAGGAGCCCGTCGCCGCGGAAAAACCCGTTGAGATGGTGGAGGTGCCGCAATTGGTGGGATCAACGGTCGCCGAGGCTCGCGCGAAGCTCGACGCGGTCGGGCTGACGCTCGCTCCCGGTGACGCCGCCGACGACTGGGTCGTCGTGACGCAGCAGCCGACGGCGGGGTCGCATCCGCTCGATGGGCTCGAGCTGAGCGTCACCAGCGAGGCGCCCAAGCGCGTCTACACGCTTGCGCAGCAGAACGCGATCGCGAAAGCGCAGAGCTACCTGAAGCTCATGGGATTCTCGCGGACGGGGCTGATCGAGCAGCTGGAGTTCGAGGGCTACTCGGCCGAAGACGCCACGTTCGGCGCCGACAACGCGGGCGCCGACTGGCTGGCAGAGGCGGCCGAGAAGGCCAAGAGCTACCTCGACATGATGGCGTTCTCGCGGGAGGGCCTGTATGACCAACTCGCGTATGAAGGGTTCACCGACGCCGAGATCCAACACGGTCTCACCGCGGTCGGCTACTGACAGCGCTCGGGCGGTCGTCGTCGCGATGGCGACCGCCCGACCAGAAGTCGTCCCACACCCCGTCCACCTGGCGTCTCAGCTGCCCGTGACCGTATCGCTCCCCTCGTGCGCGCAACATCCCCGCGCTCGTCGAGGCCGGGGATGCCGCTACCGCACACCCTTCATGAGCGCGAGCACGGGCTTGAGCGCCGCCCACAGGGCGATGCCGAGCACGATCGCGATGGCACCGAGGATCGAGAAGTAGGGCACCTCGTCGTGCGGGTCGTAGAAGCCCGCGAGCCAGCCGGCGATCGAGGTGCCGAGCGCGATCGAGAGGAAGTACAGGGCGACCATCTGGGTGTGGAAGCGCTGCGGCGCGAGTTTCGTCGACGCCGACAGGCCGGGAGGCGAGATGAACAGCTCGGCGATCGTGAAGACGAGCAGGATGCCGACGATCGCGAGCAGCGGCGTCGAGTTCGCGGGCCCGTTCGCGAACGGCAGGAACAGCAGGAACGCGGCACCCATGATGATGGCGCCGAGGGCGAACTTGACGGGAGTCGTCGGCTGGCGTCGCCCGAGCTTGGTCCAGACGGCGGCGAACACGCCGGACAGGATGATGACGAAGATCGCCGGAATCGAGTTGATCCACGGGATCGGCATCTCCCAGCCGAAGATGTCGCGGTTGAGCCGCTCGTCGGAGTAGATCGTCAGCACCGTGAACTGCTGCTGGTACAGAGACCAGAACCCCACGTTGACGATGAACAGCGGGATGAATCCGATGACGCGGGAGCGCTCGATCTTCGTCACGACACGCGAGCCCGCGATGACCCAGAAGTAGGCGATGGCTGCGGCGATCGTCACCAGGATGACGATGATCGCGAGGTTGTCGGCACGTATGACCCCGACGAGCACGAGCACGACGAGAATCGCGACGGCGCCGAGGGCGATGCCGACCACGAGACCGCGGCGGTTGCGGGGGAGCGGATTGGGCACCGCGCGCGCCTCTTCGGGAAGCTGCTTGCGCCCGAACGAGTACTGGATGAGTCCCGCCGCCATGCCGACGGCGGCGAGCCCGAAGCCCCAGTGGAACCCCAGCGTGGACTGCAGCAGACCCGTCAGCAGCGGACCGGCGAACGCCCCGAGGTTGATGCCGAGATAGAACAGCGAGAAACCGGCATCCCGCCGCACATCGTCGGGGGCGTACAGCGTGCCCACGACCGAGGTCGCATTCGCCTTCAGGCCGCCGGACCCCAGCGCGACGAGGACCATACCGACCCCGAGCCCCCACACGTTCGGCAGGATCGCCAGGGCGATGTGTCCCGCCATGATCACCATCGCGCTGTAGAACAGCACGCGCTCCGATCCGAGCAGGCGGTCGGCGACCCAGGCGCCGAGGATCGTGGATAGATAGACGGTGCCGCCGTATGCGCCGACGATGCCCGCCGCGACGCCCCGGTCGATTCCGAGGCCCCCCTCGGTGACCGAGAAGTACATGTAGATGAGCAGGATCCCCTGCATGCCGTAGAAGCTGAACCGCTCCCACATCTCGACGCCGAAGACGTGCGCGAGCGCCCACGGCTGGCCGAAGAAGCGGGTGTCGGAATCACCCGTGCCGGTCGTGGCGGCGTCGTCGGTGCCGCTCGCGGCGGCGGCCTTCGCTCCCGCACGCGTCGTGCCCGCGGCATCCCCCGCGGCCGTTGCTCCTTCAGGTGGCCCGACGGGAATCTGCTCCGGCTCGGTGCCGTCGTTCGCGCTCATTTCGCCAGGCTATCGCCCGGAAGCCGCGCGTACAGCGAAGCGAATCAGCGAAGTGACGGATGCCGCTCGTGCGAGTCCGGACGCGCCGGGATGAACACGGCGATGCCCAGAGCGACGACGGCGGCGGCGCCGCCGAGCAGGAACGAGACCTGGAACCCCTCGGGCGTCGGCGTGGGCACACCCTCGAACGGCTGCGAATACGTCGCGAGCACGGCTCCGACGACGGCCGCCGCGACGCTCGTGCCGAACGAACGGAACAGCGCGTTGAGGCCGTTCGAGGCGCCCGTCTCGCTCTGCGGGACGGAGCGCATGATGAGCATCGGCATGGCGGCGTAGCCGAAGCCGATGCCGACGCCGATGAGCAGGTTGGCGATGAGCAGATGCCACACCTCGGACGAGAAGAGCAGCGTGAACCCGTATGCCGCGATGAGCGCCGCCGCACCGATGACCAGCAGCGGCTTCGGCCCGATCGTGCCGGCCAGCCGCCCCGAGACGGGCGAGAGCACCATCATGACCAGGCCCGACGGCATGATGATGAGGCTCGCCGCCAGCAACGACAGGCCGAAACCTCCCGCCGCCTGCGGCAGCTCGAGCATCTGCGGGTAGCTCACGTTCGACGAGAACAGCGCGAACCCGAGCGCGACCGATGCGAGGTTCGTCAGCAGCACGGCCGGGCGGCCCGCGATGCGCAGGTCGAGCAGAGGGTCGTCGATCCGCAGCTCGTACCAGCCCCACACGAGGAGCACGACGACGCCGCCGATTCCGCACGCGAGAGTCGCGGGCGACACCCAGCCCCACTCGTTGCCGCGCGAGACCGCCAGCAGGATGCCGACGAGACCGACCGCGAGGCCTGCCGCGCCGACGTAGTCGAAGCGTCCCGCCGTGCGCAGCACGCTGACCGGCACGATCCACAGCACGAGCACGAAGACGATGACGCCGAGCGCCGCGGCGACCCAGAACAGCAGGTGCCAATCGGCGTACTCGGTGACCAGGGCGCTGATCGGCAGCCCGACCGCGCCGCCGACGCCGAGCGTCGCGCTGATGAGCGCGACCGCCGCACCGACGCGGTCGGCGCGCAGCACGTCGCGCAGAATCGAGATGCCGAGGGGGATGACGCCCGTCATCGCGCCCTGCAGTGCGCGGCCGACGACGATTCCGACGATGTCGGTCGACAGTGCCGCGATGACCGAGCCGGCGACCATCAGCGCGACGAGTGCGAGCAGGATCCGCCGCTTGCCGTACATGTCGCCGAGCCGGCCGGCGATGGGGGTGATGACGGCGGCGGCGAGCAGCGTCGAGGTGACGACCCACGCGGTGTCCTCGCGACTCGCGTCGAGCAGTTCGGGCAGCTTGGACTGGATCGGCACGACGAGCGTGAACATGAACGACGAGGCGAGACCGGCGACGGCCAGCACGGCGATGATCGCGCCCTGCGACGGCATCCGGGTGAGTCTTCTGCGCGCGTTCTCATCCCGATTCATCACTCGTCAGGCTATCGGCCCCCGTGCGACCCGGGGCGCACCGGTGCCACACTGGACCGATGACACCGCGCGTCGACATCCGTCCGCTCGACACCGTCGCCGACGTCGTCGCCGCGAGCCACGTGCTCTCGGACGTCTGGGAAGGCGACCCCTCCGGCATGCCCGTCGGCCTGCTGCGTGCACTCGCCCACTCGGGCAACTACGCCGTGGGCCTCTGGCAGGACGAGCGCATGGTCGGTGCATCCGCGGCCTTCTTCGCCGCCCCGGCCGAACGTTCCATGCACAGCCACATCACCGGGGTGCTGCCCGAGCTGCAGGGCAGGGGACTCGAGCGCCTGCTCAAGCAGCATCAGCGCCAGTGGGCACTCGCCCGCGGGGTCGGGCACATCACGTGGACCTTCGACCCGCTCGTCGCCCGGAACGCCCGCTTCAACCTCAGCGTGCTCGGTGCGCGCGCCACCGAGTACCTCGTGCAGCACTACGGCGCGATGGACGACGGCGTCAACCGCGGCGACCAGTCCGACCGGATCATGGTGTCGTGGGCGCTCGCCGCTCCGCCCGCGCCGACCCCGCCCGACGACCGGGTCGCCGCGACGGTCGAGGTGCCGGCCGACATCGCCGCCGTCCGCCGCACCTCACCGACGGATGCCGCCTCCTGGCGCCTGCGCGTGCGCGAGGAGCTCGTGGCACACCTCGCCGACGGCCTCGTCATCGCGGGCTTCGACGAACGCGGCTACCTGCTGGTGTCCGCGTCATCCTCAGGATCGTCGTAGGGATTGCCCGGCCGCACGGGCGCGTCGTCGCGGACATCGATCCTCGTGACGCCCTCGCGGTGGGTCACATCGATCCGCGGAGCCGCGTCTTCCTCGACCGCATCGGGAGCCGAGAGCAGCTGATCGCGCCGCTTCTCTTCGTCGGTCATTCCAATCCCGTCGGCTGCCATGTCCGCTCCTTCCGCCGCTGCATCGAGGCTACGGGCGCTCGGCGTCCACGCGGACGGGGTTGCCCGCGAGCGGCGCGTGAGGTAGCCCCGCGACTAACCTGGCGGACGTGATCAACGCCGACTGGACGCCGCACCGCCGCGAAGACCGCGAGCTGCTCGGATGGATCCGCCCCGAAGGTCAGAGCTGGGTCGCCGTCGATCTGCTGGGGCGCGACGTGTCGGCCGCCGTCGAGTGGCTCGATGCCGAAGAGCGGCTCGAAGCCGGCGGCCTGGCCTGGCTCGCCGACGTCTGGATGCTCGACAAGCCCGACGCCGAGGCTGTGCGCGTGCGCATCGCCGAGGTCATGCCACCCACGACGGCCGGCGAGGCGGGCTGCGTCGTCGTGCACACCGACGACTTCGGGGCGATCGACGTGCCCTTCACCCGCATCGAGCTGCCCTGGCCCGCCCCGCCCGAGCTGCGCCCGAAACGCCCCGGCGAGGCATCGGAGTTCGCACCGACCCGCTGACCCGAGGTATCAGGCGTCGATGTCGGCGCTCTCTCTTTCTGAAACCCGCGTCATGGAACGCGGCCCCCGCGGTCTCTTGATCGAGCGAGGGAAGAAGGCGATGAGGGAGTCCACCGTGCGAGACGCATTCGAACAGCTCGTGCAGGCATTCACGAGCAACCGGTCGACCGACCGGACGAAGACGCCGCGGCTGCCGCGCGCCCTGCGCCCGCACGCGGCCCGGTCGACCTACCGCCCCGTGACCGACATCGAGGTCATCCGCCACATGACGACCTGAATCCCGGCCGTCCCGGGTCTACCCTGATCGCATGCGCACCGCGCGCGGGATGCTGGCCGTCACGGCCTGCGCCGTGCTGCTCGCCGGGTGCGCGCCGAACGAGCCGGAGCCGCCGTCCGTCGAGGGGCTCGAGATCACGGTCGTGCAGTCGCGCTCCGACGTCGCCGACCGCCACGCACAGGTGCGGGTGCGCAACGACACCGGCGCGACGGTCGAGATCGGCGCCGTCGAGGTCGTCGACGCCCGCTTCGCGGCGCCCGCCGAGCGCACCGATCCGGAGCGCATCACATCGGTCCGGCCCGGAGCGACGGTCGACATCCGCGTCGCGCTGCCCGCCGTGGACTGCGCGTCGTCCGACGGGGAACCGCGCGTGCGGCTCGAGCTCGCGGCATCCGGGCCCCTGGTCGAGACGCCCGCCGCCGATCCGCTCGACGTCATCACGCCCCTGCACGAGCGCGAGTGCCGTGCCGAGCGCCTCGCGGACTCGGCCGACGTCTCGTTCGCGTCGTTCCAGCCTTCGGCGCACCCGGCTCCCGCCGTGCTCGGCCTCGAGATCGTGCCGACCGGCCGCGCCCGTGCGGTCATCGTCGGCATCCAGCCGACGAACCTGCTGCGGTTCGACGGCACGCGCGCATCCAGCGACACCCTGCCCCTCGACGTCCTCGTCGGCACCGGCCCGGTCCTCGTTCCGCTGCCGCTCGTGCCGTCGCGCTGCGACCCGCACGCGGTGCAGGAGGACAAGCGCGGCACGGTCTTCACGCTCGAGGTGCAGCTCGACGGCGAGCCGGGCGAGGTCGAGCTCGCGGCGCCGGCCGACCTGCGCGCGCGCCTTCTGACGTGGGTCAGCCGGTGGTGCGGCGGATGAGCGTCAGTTGCATGACCGACGGCTCGACCGCGACGACGGCGTGCGGCACGCGCGCCGCGATGTGCACGAGACCGCCCGGCCGCAGATCGACCGTCTCGTCCCGCGTCGTGATCCGCAGGTGCCCGCTCTGCACCTGCAGCAGGATGGGCCCGGGGGCGGTGTGCTCGGTCATCTCCGTGCCCGCGTCGAACGCGAAGACGACGACGCGCACACCGTCGGCGGCCAGCGCGGCGTGCGAGACGCGGGTTCCGGGTTCGACCGTGACGAGGGCGCCGAGGTCGTCGATCGCAGTCATGTCCATGCCGCCATTGTGACCGCTCGTTAGGCTGACCGCATGTCCGAGAGCATCGCCGCTCCCTCGTCGTCCGGCGCGGGCCGCCGGGCCCAGTCCGACATCTACCGCGCGGGGATCAGCGGAACCCGCCCGCTCGTGCCCGTCGACGCCGCTGAACTCGAGCGTCGCGCGCGCAAGGCGCTGAGTCCCGAGGCCTTCGCCTACATCGCCGGCGCGGCGGGGGCCGAGCGCACGATGTCCGCCAACCGCGCGGCGTTCGAGCGGTGGCAGGTCTGGCCCCGGCCGTTGCGCGACGTGTCCGAGCGCGACCTGTCGATCGACTTCCTCGGCCGCCGCCGCGCGACACCGCTCCTGCTCGCACCCTTGGGCGTCATGGAGCTGGCCCACGACGAGGCCGACCTCGCGGTCGCGCGGGCGGCGGCATCCATCGACGTGCCGTACACGGTCTCGAACCAGGCTTCGTTCCCGATGGAGCAGATCCGGGATGCCGCACCCCGGAGCGCCCGGCTGTTCCAGCTGTACTGGTCGGCCTCGGACGAACTCAACGCGTCGCTGCTGCGGCGCGCCGAGGCATCCGGATGCGAAGCGATCGTCGTGACGCTGGACACCCACCTGCTCGGCTGGCGCACGCGTGACCTCGACCTCGCCTACCTGCCGTTCACGCGGGCCATGGGCATCGCGCAGTACACGAGCGACCCCGTCTTCCAGCAGCTCGTGCGCGATCGTGCCCGGCGGAGCGCCGCGACGGACGCGCCGGCGGTCAGGCTCACACCGACGGCGGTCGCCGCGGGCCTCACGATCGCCCGGAAGGGGCGGGCGCTCACGGGGACGGGGGTGCGCGAGAACCTGCGCTCGCCGCTTCCGCGTGCCGCCGTCGAGACCTTCCTCGAGGTGTTCTCGACGCCGGCGCTGACCTGGGACGACCTCGCGAAGGCCCGGGAGTGGACGACGCTGCCGATCATCCTGAAGGGCATCGTGCATCCCGACGACGCCGAGCGCGCGATCGACGCGGGCATCGACGGCGTCTGGGTCTCGAACCACGGCGGTCGGCAGATCGACCAGTCCGTGCCGACCCTCGCCGTGCTGCCGGACATCGCCGAGCGCGTCGCCGGCCGCGTGCCGATCGTGTTCGACTCGGGCGTGCGGCAGGGGGCCGACGTCGTGATCGCGCTCGCCCTCGGGGCGACCGCCGTCGCTCTCGGTCGCCCCTACGCGTACGGACTGGGGCTGGCCGGCGAAGCGGGCGTGCGCGAGGTCGTGCGCAACGTCATCGCCGAACTGGACATCACCCTGGGCCTGGCAGGCCACACCTCGATCGGCGCGCTGGGCCCCGGATCGCTGCGACCCGCCGGACGCTAGGCTCGGACCCGTGACGCTTCCTCCGCAGCCCCCGCCCCCGCCCGCATACGGTGCCGGACCGCAGCCGATGAACCCTTCCGACGAGAAGATGTGGGCCGTGCTCGTGCACCTCGGCGGCGCGCTCGTGAGCATCCTCGTGCCGCTCATCGGCTACCTCGTGCTGAAGGACCGCGGACCCTTCGTGCGCTCGCAGACCGCGACGGCGCTCAACTTCCAGCTCACGCTGCTCATCGCCTACATCGCCGGCGCCGTCCTCACCCTCGTCATCATCGGGATCTTCATCCTCATCGCCGCGGCCATCGTGAACATCGTGTTCGCGATCATCGCGGCCGTGAAGGCGGGCCGCGGGGAGTGGTACCAGTACCCGATCGCGATCCGCTTCGTCAGCTGAGAGGCCTGCCGCTGCGCGGCTAGACTCGACGGATGCCGCGCGGTGCGGCATCCGCGCCCTCTTCGCGCCCTCTCCCCACCCGACCATTGGAGCCACCGTGGCCGAGCAGTCCCGTCTCGACAAAGTCATCGCCCTCGCCCGTCACCGCGGGTTCGTGTTCCAAGCGGGTGAGATCTACGGCGGGTCCCGGTCGGCATGGGATTACGGCCCCCTCGGCACCGAACTGAAGGAGAACGTGCGCCGCCAGTGGTGGCAGACGTTCGTCCGCGGCCGCGGCGACATGGTGGGCCTGGATTCCTCGATCATCCTCCCCAAGCGCGTGTGGGAGGCGTCGGGTCACGTCGCGACGTTCACCGACCCGCTCGTCGAGTGCCTGCAGTGCCACAAGCGCTTCCGCGCCGACAACCTCGTCGAGGACTTCGAGGAGCGCAAGGGTCGCCCCGCCGAGAACGGCCTCGCCGACGTGCCGTGCCCGCACTGCGGCACGAAGGGCCAGTGGACGGAGCCGAAGGCGTTCTCGGGCCTGGTGAAGTCGTACCTCGGCGTCGTCGACGATGAGACGGGCCTGCACTACCTGCGCCCCGAGACCGCCCAGGGCATCTTCGTCAACTTCGGCAATGTCCTGACGGCGAGCCGCAAGAAGCCCCCGTTCGGCGTCGGCCAGGTCGGAAAGGCCTTCCGCAACGAGATCACCCCCGGCAACTTCATCTTCCGCACGCGTGAGTTCGAGCAGATGGAGATCGAGTTCTTCACACCGCCCGCCGAGGCCGGCGAGTGGTTCGACCACTGGGTCGAGGCGTGCTGGAACTGGTTCATCGACCTCGGCATCGACGGCGACAACATGCGCCGCTTCGACGTTCCCGATGAGGACCGCGCGCACTACTCGGCCGGCACGATCGACGTCGAATACCGCTTCGGGTTCACCGGCAAGGAGTGGGGCGAGCTCATGGGCATCGCCAACCGCACCGACTACGACCTGAAGAGCCACACCGAGGCGTCGGGGCAGAGCCTGACCTACTTCGACCAGGCGTCGGGCGAGCGGTACACGCCGTACGTCATCGAGCCGTCGTTCGGCCTCACTCGCGCCATGATGGCGTTCCTCGTCGACGCGTACCACGAGGAGGAGGTGCCGAACGCTAAGGGCGGCACCGACAGCCGCACCGTGCTCAAGCTCGACCCGCGTCTCGCCCCCGTCAAGGTCGCCGTGCTGCCGCTCTCGCGCAACGAGAAGCTGTCGCCGCTGGCCCGCGGCCTCGCCGACGAACTGCGCGCGCACGGCTGGAACATCGACTTCGACGACGCCGGAGCGATCGGCCGCCGCTACCGCCGTCAGGACGAGATCGGCACGCCGTTCTGCGTCACGGTCGACTTCGACTCGCTCGACGACAACGCCGTGACGGTGCGCGACCGCGACACGATGTCGCAGGAGCGACTGCCGGTCGACGGGCTCGCAGCGTTCCTCGCGGAGCGCCTGAAGGGCGCCTGACCCGAGACCACGAACGCCGGGTGCCTCGCGTGAGGCACCCGGCGTTTTCGCGTTGGTCAGGCCGTCATGGCCACCGCGGGCGACCCAGCCCCGCCCCCCGTGTAGAACCGCCCCCCCGCCGCCCTGTGCGCGGA
>NZ_JBHJZS010000005.1:0-28241 GCF_042271185.1 Microbacterium sp. NPDC055910 | reverse complement strand
GGTCAGGCCTTCTTGCCGACGGCGGACTCCGCTGCCGAGACGACGTTCTCGACCGGCACCCCGGCCGCCTTGAGCGAGAACGCCTGCAGCAGGCTGTTCAGGTCGAGTCCCGTGAGGCCCTTGACGACCTCGGTGCCCTCGCCGAGCACCTTGCCGACCGTCTTGGTGAGCTCGGACGCCCCGTCGGTCGAGACGACCGTGAGCTTGTCGATCGACGCGATCGGCTCGGCGGCGGCCCGAACGATCTCGGGCAGGCGCATGATGATCTCCTGTGCGAGCGCGGCTTCGCCGTACTTCTGCAGGGCGAGCGCCTTCGCGTCGGTCGAGGCGGCCTCGGCGAGACCCTCGGCCTGGATGGCCGACGCACGCGCGTCGCCCTCGGCGCGGACACCCGCCGCGAGCGCGACCTGCTTGTCGCGCTCGGCTTCACCGGCGAACCGGACGGCGGTGGCCGAGGCCTCGGCGTCCTGCACGGCGGCGACCTTGTTCGCCTCGGCGATCTTGGTGCGCTTGTACGCGTCGGCCTCGGTCGCGGCGTTGGCCGCGTCGCGCTGAGCGGTCGCGCGCTGCACTTCGGCGTACGCCTCGGCCTCGGCGGGCTTTCGCACCTCGATGTCCAGGCGCTCCTGCGTCACGAGGGCCTGCTCGGTGAGCGCTTCGCGCTCCTGCACGGCGACGAGGCGATCCTGCTCGGCGGTCGCGAGCTGTCCCGAGGCCTGCGCCTCGGCGTTGGCGCGGTCGGTCTCGGCCTTGATCGAGGCCTGGCGCAGGCTCAGGGCCTTCTGGCGTTCGGCGATCTGCTCGGCGGCCTCGATGCGGGCGAACTCGCTCGCGCGCGATGCCTCGGCCTCGCTCACTTCGGCGACCTGGCGGGCGCGCGCCGCTTCGGCGCGGCCGAGGTTCGCGAGGTAGTCGCTGCCCGGCGTCGAGATGTCGCTGATGTTGAGCAGGTCGACCTGCAGGCCCTGCTCGACGAGATCCGCCTTCGTCTCGGCCACGACGCGGTCCGACAGACCCTTGCGGTCCGAGATGATCTGCTCGATCGTCATGTCGCCGATGATCGAGCGCAGCGACCCCTCGAGCGACTCCTTGATGATCTCGGTCAGCGCGTCCTGCTGCGACAGGAAGCGCTGCGCCGCACGACGCACTCCCTCTTCCGTGCCGGACACCTTGAAATTGATCGACGCCTTGATCGCGATCTTGATGCGGTTCTTGTCGACGCCCTCGACCGTGATGCCGATCTGGCGCTGCTCGAGCGAGATCGAGAACCCCTGCTGCAGGATCGGCCACACGAACGTGCGGCCGCCGATCACGACGCGCTGCCCGACACCGCTCTCGCCGGGCGCCGGTCGGCCGGCACCTCGTCCGACGATGACGAGCGCCTCGTTGGGGGGTACGCGCCGGATGCGCCGCGCGATGAAGGCGAGAAGCCCGAGCAGCGCCACGATGAGGGCGATGATCGCGACGACCTGGATGAGATCAGCGGGCATGATGTCCTTTCTGATGCTGCACCGCAGTCGGGCAGCGAAGCTGTGGCTAGTCCGCGACGACCTTGACGCGGGTGCCGGAGTGTTCGATGACGCGGATCCGCACGCCCTCGGGGATCTGCTGATCGGCGTACGCGAGGCGGCGCTCGATCTCGTGCGGACCGTCGAGGCTCACTTCGCCGCCCGCGGGTGAGATGGGCGACCGGCTGACGCCCGTGAGGCCGATGGCCGATGCGGGCGCGCCGTCGGAGCTCTTCGTGAGTCGGCGGATGGAGAAGACGGCGAGCGCGTACGCGGCGATCGCGAGCACCGCCGCGAGCGCGTAAGCCCACACCTGCTCGAGCCCGCTCGTCGTCGTGAGCACGCCCGATGCGCCGAAGACGACCGCGGCGACGCCGAGCGCCGTGCCCGAGATCGCACCGTCGCCGATGTCGAAGTGGTCGAAGATGTCGCCGAGGATGAGCGAGATGAGCAGGACGACGAGTCCGACTCCGCCGACGATCAAGAAGGGCAGCATGGCGGACTCTCCCGGTGCGGTGTGCGTGGCCTGACCCACCCTACCGACGCCGCGTCGCGGCGCGGGGAGCCTGTGGACAGATCCGGGCTACTTCTTCGCCGCCGCTTTCGCCGCACGCTTCGTCTCGCGGACCTTCGTGAGCGATTCGGGAGAGACGATATCGGCGACGCTGCGGAACGCGCCGTCTTCGCCGTAGGGGGCCGACGCCTCGCGCCAGCCGTCGCCCGTATACCCGTACTGCTTGCCCAGCAGTGCGAGGAAGATCTTCGCCTTCTGCTCGCCGAAGCCCGGGAGGGCCTTGAGACGCTTCAGGACCGTCGCGCCGTCCGGCGCGTCGCGCGTCCAGATGGCCGCGGCATCCCCGCCCCAGTCCGCCTCGAGGGCGGCGCACAGCGACTGCACGCGCGCGGCCATGGAGCCCGGGAACCGGTGCACGGCCGGAGTCTGGCGGAACAGCTCGACGAACGCCTCGGGATCGTATGCCGCGAGGGCACCCGCCTCGACCGTGCCGGCGCGCTCCTGGATCTTGAGCGGACCCGCGAACGCCGTCTCCATCGCGATCTGCTGGTCCAGCAGCATCCCGATCAGAAGAGCGAGCGAGTTGTCGGTGAGGAGTTCGTCGGCCGCGACGTCTCCGGTGATGTGCAGCGTCATGCCCCTCAGTCTCCCACCCCGCCCCGCCCGCTCGTGGCCTGCCGTCGAACCGTACGGCTCCCGTCGAACCCGACCGCGACGACGTCGGGTTCGACGGGTTCGGTACGGTTCGACACGGGGTGGGGTCGGGTGCGACCGGGATCGGGGCGAGCCGGAGTGCGAGGATGGACGGCGTGAACGACGCCGCGCCCCTCGAGAACCTCGCCGCGCACGCGCGTGACACGCACGTCGTCGTCATCGGCGGCGGGATCGCGGGGCTCGTCGCCGCCTACGAGTGCGCCAAAGTCGGCCTCGCCGTCACGGTGCTCGAGGCGCGTGAGGCGCCCGGCGGCGCTGTGCGCTCCGGTGCGGTGGGCGAGACCGAGCTCGATCTCGGCGCCGATGGCTACGCGCCGACCGGAGGCCACGTGCGCGCACTCGTCGACGAACTGGGCCTCGCCGACCGTGTGCGCTCCGAGGCGCCGACGACAGCGTGGGTCGCCGGGCTTCCCGCGGGCGCTGCGCCCCTGCCGCCCGACAACGTGCTCGGCATCCCCGCCAACGCGTGGGATCCCGCCGTCCGCCGCATCATCGGCTGGCGCGGCGCATGGCGGGCTTATCTCGACCGGCTGCGCCCGCCGCTCACGATCGGCCAGCAGCGCAATCTCGGCACCCTCGTGCGCGGCCGCATGGGTCCGCGCGTCGTCGAGCGGCTCGTCGCGCCGCTGAGCGTCGGCCGGCACGGGCTCGCCCCCGCCGACGTCGACGTCGAGCTGGCCGCTCCGGGCCTCAACACGGCGCTCACGCGCACGGGCTCGCTCTCGGGCGCTGTCGCGCAGCTGCGCGGTGCGGCGCCGGCAGGACCCGGCTACGAGACGATCGACGGCGGGATGCGTGTGCTCGTCGACGCCCTCGCGCAGCGGCTCGTCGAGCTCGGCGCCGACGTGCGCACCGCGGCCGAGGTCGTGCGGATCGATCGCGTATCCGGCGGCGGCTGGGACGTCGTGTGCGCCGGCGAGGAGGAGACCCGGATCGCGGCGGACGCGGTCGTCGTCGCCACCCCCGAGCACACCGCGCGTCTCCTGCTGGCGCGGCACGTCGAGGGTGTCGACGAGGCCGAAGCAAGGACCACGGACGTCGTCACGCTCGTGCTCGACGGTGTCCCCGACTCCGCGCGCGCCGCCGTCTATCCGCTTCCGGGCTCCCACGCCGCGTCATCGGTCGTCGACGTCACCGCCCGCTGGCCGTCGCTCGCGGGCGCCGTCGGGCCCGATGCGCGCGTCGTGCGCGTCACCCTGGCCGCCCCGCCCGCGGGCGACGACGACGCCGTCGCGGCGGCTGTCCACGCGGCATCCGCTCTGCTCGATCTGACCGAGCCGCGCGTGCGTGCCGCGCGACGCGAGCGGTTCGATACCGCCCCACCCCGTTCGGCGCGGGGCCGGATGGACCAGACGCAGCGCGTGCGCACGGTCGTGCACGCCGTCGACGGGCTCGCCGTCGTGGGCGCGTGGGTCTCGGGCAGCGGCCTCGCCCAGGTCGTGCCCGATGTCGTCGCCGAGGCTGAACGCGTGCGCCGTCGCGCCCTCTTCGGCAACGAACCGCTGCAGTGAGCGCGACCCGAGCCCGCTTGTCAAGGGTGGATGCCCGGAATGGAATACGGGACTACCCTGGTGACGTCAGCTGGCGCACCACCGAACGTGAGGAGACCCCATGAGGGGCAAGGCAGGACTCGTCGTCGGACTCGCCGTGGGCTACGTGCTCGGAACACGCGCGGGTCGCGAGCGATACGAGCAGATCAAGACGCAGTGGCTCAAGGTGTGGCACACCGACCCCGTGCAGAAGCAGGTCGAGAAGGTGACCACGTTCGCGAAGGAAGCCGCCATGGCGCTGCCCAGCACGCTGTGGAATTCCGCCGTCAAGGTGACCAAGGCCGCCTCCTCCGAAGGCACGCCGCGCGAAAAGGCCGACAAGGCCGTCGCCGCCGGAAAGGAAAGCGCCGAGGACGTCGCCAAGACGGTCAAGGCCTCCGCCAAGACCGCGAAGAAGGCCGCCGATGACGCCGTCGATGAGACGTCGGGGCGCGGCGGGGCCTGAGATGACGACACCCCGAGGATTCCGGGACCGTGCCGACGACAGCCTTCTGACGCTGCTCGGCGAGATCCCCGAGCTCATCCGCAACCTGGTGGTCGCCGAGATCGACGCCGGCAAGGCGTGGGTGCGGCGCACCGCGAAGGATGCGGGAATCGGCGCGGGCTGGCTCGCCGCCGCACTGTTCTTCCTGTTCTGGACGATCCCGGCGCTCGCCGCATTCGTCATCATCGGCTTGTCGTCGTGGTGGCCCGCGTGGCTGTCGGCCCTCGTCGTCTTCGGCGCGATGCTCCTGATCGCGATCTTCTTCGCGCTTCTGGGCATCCTGCGCTTCAAGAAGATCTCGGCGTCGAAGAACCCCGTGCAGTCCATCGGCGAAGACATCAAGGAGGTGCGCGATGAGCTCTAGCTCGCCCGTGCCGGTGCCGCGCACCGGCGTTCCGATCGGCATCGACGACCCGGTCGAGAAGGCACGCGCCGAGTTGAAGGCCGCGCTGGCGGCCATCGAGATCAAGGCGAACCTGCCGCGCCGCGTGAGCGAGGCGACCGAACGGACCGTCGCTCGGAGCCGCGCGTTCGCGCGTCGCAGCCCCGGCGCGGCGACGGCGGCGGTCGCGGCGGGAGCCGCACTGGTCGGCGCCGCGGTGTGGGGTCTGGTGCGTCTGTACACCCGCTGATCGAGCTTGCCGGGCGCCCCGCGGAGCCCTCCATGTGGTTCGGGGGGTATGCTCAGGGTCAGGCAGTGCAATGGTGCGGATGCTGCCGACGGCGCGAACCCGACTGAATCGCGCGTCGGCTGCCTCGACGACTGGGTGGCCGACTGAGTCCCACGAGAGTCCACCCACCCCATGAACACACCCACATCGTCCATCCAGGACAAGCCCCTCGCGGGCTGGCGCGTGCTCGTTCCGCGCGGCGGTCCGTGGGGCGACGGCGTCGCGGCGACGCTGCGGCGACAGGGCGCGACGCCCGTCATCGCGCCGCTCATCAACTTCGCACCGACGAACGACCCCGAGGGGCTCGATCAGGCGCTCGCCGACCTCGCGGCCGGCCGGTTCGACTGGCTGACCGTCACGAGTGCGACGACCGTCGATGTGCTCTACGCGTTCCGTGCCACGATCCCGTCGACGACGAAGGTCGCCGCCGTCGGCGAGACCACCGCTGCGGCGATGCTCGCGGTCGGCTACGGCGTGGATCTCGTCCCCGACGACGACAACTCCGCCGCGGGACTGGCCGAACAGCTCATCGCGATGGAGCCCGAGCCCCGCAAGATCCTCGCCCTGCGCAGCGAACTGGCCAAGCCCATGCTCACGCGCATGCTGACCGACGCGGGGCACGATGTGCGCAGCGTCGTGGCCTACCGCACGGTGGGGGTCCCCGTCACCGAGCGCATCGCGCACGATGTGCATTCCGGGCGCATCAACGCGATCCTCGTGACGAGCGGCTCGGTCGCCGAGCAGGTGCACGAGCAGTTCCCCGACATCCCCGACACGACCGTGATCGCCGCGATCGGCCCCCGCACGGCGAAGGACGCCCGCCGGGCCGGGCTCGCCGTCGACGTCGTCGCCGACACGCAGACCGTCGACGCGCTGATCGATGCGGTCGCGCGCTTCCCGCTTCCGCACGCCGCCGATGAGGTCGCTCCGCGCACGGGACTGTTCCCCGCCATCGGCCGCGAACGACGCGACTGAGGCCGCGCAGATGAGCGGAAGCCCGCGCGTCGTCGTCCTCGCCGGCGGCGTGGGCGGCGCGCGCTTCGCCCTCGGCGTGCGCTCGGCCCTGCAACGTCGCGGAGCGTCCCCCGCGACCGTCGTCGTCAACACGGGCGACGACCTGTGGCTCTCGGGGGTGCGGCTGCAACCCGACATCGACTCGATCGTCTACGCGCTCGCGGGCGTCAACGACACGGTGCGCGGGTGGGGCCGTGCGGGCGACACCGAACGGGTCAACCGCGAGCTGCAGGAGTGGGGCGCCGGCTGGCCGTGGTTCACGCTGGGCGACCTCGATCTCGGCACGCACCTCGCTCGGACGGGATGGCTGCGCGACGGTCTCACGCCCACCGAGGTGCTCGAGCGGATGTCGGCGCGGTGGGATCTCGGGGCGACGCTGCTGCCGATGACCGACGCCGAGGTCGATACGCGCGTCGTGCTGGACGGTGGCGACACCCTGCACTTCCAGGAGTGGTGGACCCGCCATCGCGCGGCGCTGACCCCCCTCGCCTTCGAGAACCCCGGCATCGACCAGGCCCGCCCGGCGCCCGGCGTCGTCGCGGCGATCGACGAAGCCGACATCGTGCTGCTCGCCCCCTCGAACCCCGTCGTCTCGCTCGGCCCGATCCTCGCCGTGCCCGGGATCCGCGAGGCCCTGCGTGCGGCGCGGGCGCCCGTCGTCGGCGTCTCGCCCATCATCGGCGGACGCGTCGTGCGCGGCATGGCCGACGTCTGCCTCACGGCGATCGGCGTCGAGACCTCGGCCGCCGCCGTCGCGGAGCATTACGGCGCGCGTTCGGCCGCCGGCATCCTGGATGCGTGGCTCCTCGCCGAAGAGGACGCCGCGCACGCGGCGGAGGTCGACGCCCTCGGGATCGCCGCCGTCGTCGCGCCCCTGTGGATGACGGATGCCGCGGCCTCGGCCGACATCGTCGACGCAGCCCTCGCCGCCGCCGGTCTCTGACGCGCCGTCCGCGGCGTCACGGCCCGACGAGCGCGGCGGTGCGAGGTCCGAGTCCGAGCGTCCGCGCGGCGCGCAGCTGCTCGGCCGTGTCGACGTCGCGGCGCAGCGTCGACGATCCATCGACGTCGAGCGGGGTGCACCCGAGGGCGACGTGGCGCGCGAACGAGCCGTCGCCGAAGGCCGAGCTCCACGGCACCTCCGCCGCCGCGGTCACGAGCGTCGACCCCGTTCCCTCGGCATCGGCCACGACGCCGCGATCCACGGACGCCGCCAGAGCGAGCGCCGTCGCGAGGTCGTCGGGGCGCAGGGCCGGCAGGTCGCCCAGGAGAGCTGCCCGCGGCATCCGTTCGAAAGAAGCCATGCCCGTCGCGACGGCGGCGTCGAGCCCCTGCGGGTCGCCCTCGGGCACGAACCGCAGGTGCGGCACATCGAGGGCGCCCAGCACCAGGCCCCCGTCGTCGCCGACGACGACGACGCGCGCGACGGCCGGGCAGGCCGCCGCCGCGGCGATCGTGTCGAGCGCGATCGCACGCGCCAGCGCCACCCGGTCGACCCCCATGACGGCCAGCCGGGACTTGCCGCGCGCGGGGTCTTTGACCGGGATGACGACGGTCCAGCCGGTCGTCACGCTCCGAGGCGGGCGCGCAGCCGCGGCAGGATCTCGGCGCCGTACGTGCGCAGGAACTCCTGCTGGTCGTGGCCCGGGTCGTGGAAGACGAGGTGACGGAAGCCCAGGTCGTGATACTTCAGGATCTGCTCGACGTGCTCGTCGGGATCGGTCGACACGATGAACCGGGATGCCGCGCGCTCGATCGGCAGCGCGTCGCCGCGCCGCTGCATCTCGACCGGGTCGTGGATGCCCATCTTCTCTTCGGGTGACAGCGCGAGGGGCGCCCAGAACCGGGTCTTCTCGAGCGCCGTCTGCCGGTCGGGGTGGTACGAGACCTTGACCTCCATGAGCGTGTCGATCGAGTCGGGCGAGCGGCCCTCCTTCTCGAGTCCCTCGCGCAGCGCCGGCATGAGCTTGTCCGCATACAGCGCGGGGTCCTTGCCGCTCGTCGTGATGAACCCGTCCGCGATGCGGCCGGCCAGGCGCGTGGCGGCGGGGCCGGCAGCGCCGATGTAGATCGGCACGGCCTGGTCGGGCGCGGGGCGGTCGTAGACGGTCGCGTCCTTGACCGAGTAGTACGTCCCGTCGAACGTGACGCGCTCGTCGGCCCACAGCGCCTCGATGAGCGCGATGGCTTCCTTCAGACGCTGGAAGCGCTCGGGGGAGTCGGGCCACTCCATGCCCAGCGTCACCTCGTTGAGCGCTTCGCCCGTGCCGACGCCGAGGATGATGCGGCCCGGATACATGACGCCGAGGCTCGCGAAGGCCTGCGCGATGACGGCGGGGTGATAGCGGAAGGTCGGCGTCAGCACCGACGTGCCCAGGAGCACGCGCGACGTCTTCGCGCCCATCGCCCCCAGCACGGGAAGAACGGCGGGGGCGTGGCCGCCCTCGTGCATCCACGGCTGGAAGTGGTCCGAGACGAAGACCGAGTCGAAGCCGACCTCTTCGGCGAGGACGGCGAGATCGACGAGCTCGGAGGGTCCGAACTGCTCGGCGGACGCTTTGTATCCGAATCGCAGGGGGACGTCCTGGGCGGTGCGAAGGGTCATATGTGGCCTCTCTTGACGGGGGCGGGAAGGAACTCCGAGCCGTCCGCGGCGGCGAGCCGCTCACGGAAGGCGGCGACGGTCCCGGGCCACAGCAGCGTGAGCCGGCCGGAGCGTTCGTCGACGTACCAGTTGCGGCAGCCCCCCGCGATCCAGGGGGTGGATGCCGCGCGCCGATCGATCTCGGCGCTGTAGGCGCGTTCGGCGTCGGGATCGACGCGAAGCACGCCGTCACGCGATGCCAGGACGCGCGCCGCGTAGGCGGCCTGCTCCTCGACCATGAGGACCGATGACGAGTGCCCGAGCGATGCGTTGGGCCCGTTGAGCACGAACAGGTTCGGGAAGCCGCTGACCACCGTCGACCCGAACGAGGTCATGCCGCCGGACCAGTGCTCGGCGAGGGTGCCCGTCTCGCCCCGTACGAACTCGGCGTACGGCTGGCGGGTCGAGGCGAAGCCGGTCGCGAGCACGATCGCGTCGACCTCGTGGCGCGCGCCGCTCGCCGCGACGAGCGTCGAATCGCGCACCGAGGTGAGCGCCGACGCCTCGAGACGGACGCGGTCCGAGGCGACGGCGGGGTAGTACTCGTCCGAGAGCAGCACCCGCTTGCAGCCGAACGCGTACCGCGGAGTGAGCGCGTCGCGCAGCGCGGGGTCGTGCACCTGCGCCTCGAGGTGCGCGAGAGCGACGGCGACGGCCGCGGTGGCGGCATCCGGATCACCCGACCGCGACGCGAAGCGCGCCTCGCCCTCGGCATCGAGCTCGGCGCGCAGCTGGGCGAGCTCTTCGGGGTGCGCCGCGAAGCGGACGCGCTCGGCTTCGGTGTACGGGCGCGCTCCGCGCGGCACGATCCACGCGGGGGTGCGCTGGAAGAGCGTCACGTCGGCGATCCTGGCCAGTTCGGGCACGACCTGTACGGCGGATGCGCCCGTGCCGACGACCGCGACGCGGCGCCCCGCCAGATCGGCCGAGTGGTCCCAGCGCGAAGAGTGGAAGAGGGGGCCGGGGAACGATTCGAGCCCGGGGATCTCGGGGATCTTCGGCTCGGTGAGCCGGCCGCAGGCCAGCACGAGCGCGTCGGCTTCGATCAGGGCGGGATCCGACCCGCCCACCTCGAGGTGCCAGGTCTCGGAGTCGGCGTGCCACGTCGCGCCCAGCAGCGGCGACTCGAAACGCGGCGCGATGCCTTCGATCTCGGCGACGCGGGCGAGGTATTCGCGGATCTCGTCGCCGCGCGCATACAGCCCCGACCAGCCGGGGTTGGGGTGCGCCGCGAAGCCGTACAGGTGGCTCGGCACGTCGCACGCGACGCCGGGGTAGGTGTTGTCGCGCCACGTTCCGCCGAGGGATGCCGCCCGCTCGAGCACGACGAACGAATCGATGCCGCTGCGGCGCAGCTCCATCGCCATCGCGAGCCCGGCGAAGCCCGCTCCGACGATCGCGACCTCGACGCGCGTCGTCACGCTTCCGCCCCCGGAGCTTCGCTCCCCGGTCCCTGAGCCCGACCGATCTGATCGGTGGCGCTACTGAAACCTGCACGCGCTACCGGACGTTTGATGGCGGATGCAGCTTTCGGTAGCGCGACGGGAGTGGGGGTTCCGTACTCGGTCGTGCGCAGCCGGAACGGCCGGAACAGCCGCGCCGCGACGCGCGTGGCGTCGGCCACGGGCAGCTCGAGCCCGAACTCGATCCCCGCGGCCGGCTTGATCCGCCCGTCGAAGAGTGTGCCGCCCAGGTCGTCGCCGCCGGCGCGCAGCAGTTGGGCGGCGACGTCGAGACCGACGCGGGTCCAGGGGATCTGCACGTGCGGGATGCTGCCGCTCAGGAGAAGCCGCGACACGGCGACCATTGCGCGGTGCTCGTCGAGGGGGGCGCGATCGGCGACGAGCGGCACGCCTCCGGCGTGGCCGGGCAGGGGGATCGGCACGAATTCGCTGAAGCCTCCGCCCGCACCGGCCGTCGCGGCCGTCTGCTGCAGGCGGCGCAGCGTGCGCAGGTGCGCGATGCGCTCGGCGGCCGTCTCGACGTGCCCGTAGAAGAGCACGCTCGTCGAGCGGAAGCCCGCCCGGTGCGCGGCCGTGATGGCCTCGGTCCACGCGTCGATCTCGAGGTCGCCGGGGGCGATGAGGTCTCGCACACGCTCGCTCAGCACCTTGACGCCCGTGCCCGGCACGGTGCCGACGCCCGCCTCGCGCATCGCGGCGAGCGCACGGTCGAGCCCGAGCCCCGTGCGATCGGCGAGGTCGCGCACATCCTGCGGCCGATAGGCGTGCAGGTGCAGGCCGGGGGCGGCGCCGACGATGGCGCGCGCGAGGTCGAGGTAGGCGCCGGGGTCTTCACCGGGCGGGACGAGCCCCTGCACGCAGATCTCGGTCGCGCCGAGGTCCCACGCGTCCGCGGCGATCGCGGCGGCCTCGGCGAGGTCGAACTCGTCGGGCGCGTCCGAGCCGCCGCGTCGGAAGCCCGACGAGGTCAGGTTGCGGTTCGCGACGAGCGTGACGGCCTCGCCGACGGTGTATCGCCGCACGTCGTCGGCCGTCGCCGCGAGGGCGTCGAGTCCGTCTCCCGTGGCCTCGAGCAGCAGGGTCCAGTCGTCGTCGTCGAGTGCGAGGGGATCGGATGCCGCGGCCTCCGCGAGCCGCCGCGCTACTCCCGCCCCGCTCCCTGACCCCGTCGAAGGGTCGTCGCCTGCCCTGCCCCCGGTCCCTGAGCCCGTCGAAGGGCCGTCGCCGGTCCTGTCCCCGGTCCCTGAGCCCGTCGAGGGGTCGTCGCCTGCCCTGCCCCCGGTCCCTGAGCTTGTCGAAGGGTCGTCGTCGGTCCTGTCCCCGGTCCCTGAGCTCGTCGAGGGGTCGTCGCCTGTCCTGGTCTCGGTCCCTGAGCCTGTCGAGGGGTCGTGGCCGGTCCTACCCACGGTCCCTGAGCTTGTCGAAGGGTCGTCGCCTGCGCTGCCCCCGGTCCCTGAGCCTGTCGAAGGGTCGTCGTCGGTCCTCGTCTCGGTCACTGAGCCTGTCGAGGGGTCGTCGCCTGCCCTGCCCCCGGCCCCTGAGCTTGTCGAAGGGTCGTCGGCGGTTCCGGTCTCGGTCCCCGAGCCCGTCGAGGGGTCGTCGCCTGCGCTGGCCTCGATCCCTGAGCTTGTCGAAGGGTCGTCTGCCGAGTTACGACGCTTCGACAAGCTCAGCGACCGGGGGTTCGCGTCCAGCGACCGGGGGTCCGCGGCCTGCGACCGGTGCTGCGCGTCCACCGACCGGGGGTTCGCGTCCAGCGACCGGTGCTCCGCGCCCACCGACCGGGGCTCCGCGCCCACCGATCGTTCCTTCGCGTCGCGCGCGAGGCCCGTCTCGGGGTCCGCGAGCACCGCGACGGCATCCCGCATCTCGGGGGCGAGCCACGTCTCGGGGGCGAGCACGTACTCGGGATGCGCCGTGAGGCGCTCGCGCAGCTCGAAGCCGAGCGTCGCCGTGTGCTCGGCGAGCTCGTCGATGTGCGGCCACGGGCGCTCGGGGTTCACGTGGTCGGCCGTGAGCGGCGACACGCCGCCCCAATCGTCGGCGCCGGCGCGCACGAGCAGGGCGAACTCCTGGCTGTCGGACAGGTTCGGCGGCACCTGCACGCGCATGTCGGGGCCCATCACGAGCCGGGCGACGGCGACCGCCGCGACGTACTCGAGCAGAGCGGCATCCGCGGCCCCCTGCATCGCGGTGCGCGGCTTCGCGCGGAAGTTCTGCACGATGACCTCTTGCACGTGCCCGTGCCGCTCGTGCGCATCGCGCAGCTCGATGAGCGATTCGGCACGGTCGCGCAGCGTCTCGCCGATCCCGACGAGGATGCCGGTCGTGAAGGGCACGCGCGCGCGGCCGGCGTCGTCGATGACGGTGAGGCGCAGCGCGGGGTCCTTGTCGGGGGAGCCGTAGTGCACCTGGCCGGGCTCTTCGAACAGTCGTCGAGAGGTCGTCTCGAGCATCATGCCCATCGAGGGGGACACGGCGCGCAGCGTCACGAGCTCGTCGTGCGTCATGACGCCCGGGTTGGCGTGCGCGAGCAGTCCCGTCTCGGCCGTGACGAGCCGCGCCATGGCGGCGACGTAGTCGATCGTCGAGGCGTAGCCGTGCTCATCGAGCCAGGCGCGCGCTTCGGGCCAGCGGTCCTCGGGCCGGTCGCCGAGGGTCAGAAGCGCTTCCTTGCACCCGAGGGCGGCGCCCTGCCGAGCAACGGCGAGCACCTGCTCGGGCGACATGTAGGCGGGCTTGTTCTTCTTCAGCAGCTGGCCCGGCGTGTCGACGAAGACGCAGTAGTGGCACCGGTCGCGGCACAGGGTCGTGAGCGGGATGAAGACCTTGCGCGAGTACGTGATGACCCCGGGGCGCCCGGCTGCGGCGCCTCCCGCGTCGCGCATCGCGCCGGCGAGGGCGAGCAGCCGCTCGAAGTCGTCGCCCGTCGCGCCGAGCAGCGTCTCGGCGGCGTCGGCGTCGACGCGCGCGCCCGCAGCGACGCGGTCGAGAACCGCGGCCGCGTCGGCCCGCCTGGCGGGCGCCGGATCGAGCAGGGTCACCGTCCCAGTCTGGCACCGCCCGAGAGGCCCGGCGTCGCCGATCGTTGCTTCACCGTAAGCAAACGATCCCGGCTCCAGCGCCCGACGCTGGCAGACTGGGCCTATGGTGACGCTTCTGCTCGACTCGACGCGGCTCGAAATCGCCCTGTCGGGAACCGAGCGGGCGCTGTCGTTCCGCAAGACGAACGTGTTCGTCGAACGCACCGAGATCGCGAAGGTGCAGCTCACCGACGACGCGTGGACGTGGCTGCGCGGCGTTCCGGCGCCCGGCACGCACGTGCGGGGCGTGATCGCGATGGGGTCGTGGAAGTCGGCGGGCGGATCGGACTTCGTCATCGTGCGCCGCCGACGGCCCAGCGTCGTCATCGATCTCGAGGGTCACCCGGAGTTCGCCCGCATCATCCTGACGACGCGTCACGGGCTCGCGCTCGTGCAGGCTCTGCAGCTCGACGACGTGTCCGCGGTGCCCGCCGACGTCGTCGACATCGCGACCGGCGCGATCCCGATCGCCGAGTCCTCGGTCAGCTGACGTCGCGTCGCCAGCTCGTGACGTACGCCAGCACGAGCAGCACGACGGCGTAGCCGACGAGCACGAGACCGCCGCCCCACCACGGCAGTCCGCCGTCGGCGGCCGGGCCGATCGAGAAGACGCTCGCGCCGACGAGGATGTCGCTCGCGGCGCCGGGCAGGAACTGCGTCACATCCGACAAGCCCTCGACGAAGGATGCCGCAGCCCGGCCGACGGGCTCGAGGAACTGGGTGAACACCAGGACGCCGACGATCGCTCCGACCTGATTGCGCACGAGCGCGCCGACCCCGATGCCGATGATCACCCAGAGCACATAGGCCAGCAGCATCCGCCCCAGCATCGCCCAGGTGTCGGAGCTGCCGAGGTCGGTGTCGAGCCCGAAGGCGGCGAGGAATCCCGCCGCGGGGCCGACGGAGGCGATGATGCCGAGCGCGCCGTACAGCACGCCCAGGATGACCCCCGCGACGACCTTGGCCGACAGCACCGTGCCGCGCTGCGGCGTGGCGAGGAAGGTGGGGGTGAGCGTCTTGTGGCGGAACTCCGCCGTCACGATGAGTGTTCCGATGAGGAGCGGGAAGACGTATCCGACCGTCGTCGCCGTGCTGTAGAGCGTCGCGGACAAGCCCTCGGACGGCAGCATCGCCTCACCGCCCAGCGCACCGGTCGAGGTGCCGGCGAACACGCCGCCGAGCACGGAGGCCGTGAAGGCGACGTACACGACGAGGATGATCGCGAGGATCCACCACATCGACGTCGTGAACTGCTTCGTGGTCTCGGACCGGGTCGCGGCGGCGAGGCTCATCGCGGGTCACCTCCCTCGTCGGCCGGCGCGTCGACGGCATCGACCCGCTCGTCGGGCGCGCTGAGCTCGTCGTCGATCTCGCCGATCGCCTCGATGTCGGGATCGGCGTCTTCGGGGGCGACGTCGGTGTCTTCGGAGTCGATCTCGGCGTCTCGGGGCGGCACGATGTCGATGACACCGGTCTGCGCGACGCTGAAGGCGGCCGAGGACGGCACGGGCGCGGCGACGGACGCGGCGACGGGCTCGAAGACGGCGAGCGGATCCGGCTCATCGGCCGGTGCCGCGCCCGCCGCGACGTCGTCGGACGGTTCGTCGACGGCGTCCGGCTCAGCGGGGGCCGGTTCAGCGGGCGCCGGCTCAGCGGGAACAACGTCCGGCTCAGCGGGAACAACGTCCGGTTCAGCGGGAACAACGTCCGGCTCAGCGGGAGCGGCGCCGGGCTGATCCGGTGCGACGTCGTGATCCGTCGCGCTCGCGTGCACGCGCTGCCCGCTCACGAGCTCGAGGAAGACCTCTTCGAGTGCGGGGCCCCGGCGCTGCAGCGACGACAGCGCGATGTCCGCCTCGGCAGCGATGCGGCCGACGCCCGCGGGCTCGAGCCCGCGCACCGTCAGGCCCGAGCGGAGCACGTCGTATCCCACGCCCGCGGCGTCGAGGGCGGCCGTCAGCCCCGCGCGATCGGGCGCGTCGACGACCGTGGCGTACTCCGTCGCGTCGGCGAGGTCTTCGAGTCGGCCTTGGAACACGAGGCGACCCTGCGAGATGACGAGCAGCGCGTCGACGGTCTGCTGCACTTCGCTGAGCAGGTGCGACGAGACGAGCACGGTGCGTCCTTCGCCGGCGAGCTGCTGCAGGAACCCGCGGATCCAGCGGATCCCCTCGGGGTCGAGGCCGTTCGTCGGCTCGTCGAGCACGAGCACGCCCGGGTCTCCGAGCAGCGCGGTGGCGAGTCCCAGGCGCTGGCGCATGCCGAGCGAGTATCCGCCGACCTTGCGCCCCGCGGCATCCGCGAGTCCCACGAGTCCCAGCACTTCGTCCACACGCGCGTCGCCCAGGCCCGCGGCACGCGCGTACACGCGAAGGTGGTTCGCGGCCGTGCGTCCGGGGTGGAAGCTCGACGCTTCGAGGACGGCGCCGACCGTCTGCAGCGGGTGGTCGAGCTTGGCATACGGGGTGCCGCCGATCGTGGCGACGCCGTCGGTCGCGCGCACGAGACCCAGGAGGATCCGCAGCGTCGTCGTCTTGCCGGCGCCGTTCGGGCCGAGGAATCCGGTGACCCGCCCGGGTTCGACCTGTGCCGTCAGCCCGGCGACCGCCGTGATCGCGCCGAACCGCTTCGTGACACGGTCGAACTCAAGCACGTGTCCTTCGGGCATGCCGAACCCCTCGTCGTGGTGAACCGTGCCCCTATCCTTGCGGAAATCCGCTCCGATCGCCGCATTCCGCGTGCGCCCTGGTCCATCCGGCGGCGGGCGGTAGCCTTGCGATCGTGACCGATGCCTCCGAATCCCAGGTCCTCGTCCGCGCCGAAGCGGGCCTCGGCCGCCTCACGCTCAACCGGCCGCGCGCCATCAACGCCCTCGATCTCGGCATGATCCGAGACCTCGCTGCGGCCCTCGACGCCTGGCAGGACGATCACGACGTCGACATCGTGCTGATCGACGGCGCGGGCGAGCGCGGCCTGTGCGCGGGCGGCGACGTCCGGGGTCTCGCGGCGCAGATCTCTCAGGGCGACGCCGAAGAGGCCGCCGTCTTCTTCCGCGACGAGTACGCCCTCAACGCGCGCATCGCCGAGTACCCCAAACCCGTCGTCGTCTTCGCCGACGGCGTCACGATGGGCGGCGGGATCGGACTGGCAGGTCACGCGGCGGTGCGCATCGTGACCGAACGCTCGAAGCTGGCCATGCCCGAGACGCGGATCGGCTTCACCCCGGACGTCGGCGGCACGTGGCTGCTGGCACGCGCGCCGGGCCGCACGGGGGAGTACCTCGCGCTCACGGGGGCCACGATGGATGCCGCCGATGCGGTGTACGCCGGCTTCGCCGATCATGTCGTCGCGAGCGACCGCCTGGATGATGTGCGCCACGCCCTCCAGACGCGGGCCGATCCCGAGACCCCGACCGAGCTCGTCATGCTGTTCGATGAGACGCCCGGGCCGTCGCGCCTCGAGGCGTCCCGCGAATGGATCGACGACGCCTTCTCGGCCGACACCGTCGCCGAGATCGTCGACCGTCTGCACGCCCGCGCAGAGCCCGACGCGCACGCGGCCGCCGACGTGCTGGCCGAGCTGTCGCCGACGGGGCTCGCCGTGACCCTCGCCTCGGTGCGCGCCGCGCGCGAGGCCGCGGGCCTGCGCGACGTGCTCGCGCAGGAGTACGGCCTGGTCATGTGGTTCGCCCACACGCAGCCCGACCTGCTCGAGGGCATCCGCGCGCAGCTGGTCGACAAGGACCGCTCGCCGCGCTGGAACCCGCCGAGCCTGGCCGAGATCGCCCCCGATCTCGCCGAGAACGCCCTCGGCTTCGAACCGGGCACGCCTTTGTGGGCCTGACGCCCCGGCGTCGCACAGCGTCGATCGGAATCGCGATCGACGGGTTCTTCTTCGTCTTCGCGGGCCTCGCAGCGGTGTGGCTCGCCTACCTCAGCCTGACCGAGACCTTCCAGGTCGGCTGGTGGGGCGTGCTGTTCGCCGTGCTGTTCTGGCTGCTGCTGGCCTATCTCGTGCTGCCTCGGCTGCATCGCATCCTCACGACGATCTACGTCCCCGACTACTTCATCGGACGCGCGCGCACGAGCGACGGCCTGCTGGGCGACCCCTTCAACCTCGCGTTCCTCGGCGAGGGAGGCCAGATCGAACGGGCGATGCGCGCGGCGGGCTGGACGAAGGCCGACCCCGTCACGCTCGCGTCGTCGGTGACCATCGTCACGTCGACGCTGCGGCGGCGCAGCTATCACGAGGCGCCCGTCAGCCCGCTGTTCCTGTTCGGGCGTCAGCAGGACTTCGCGTACCAGCAGGAGGTCGACGGCAATCCCGCGCAGCGCCACCACGTGCGGTTCTGGCGGTGCCCCGACGGCTGGCTCCTGCCGGGCGGCCGTCGCGTGGACTGGCTCGCGGCCGGGACGTTCGACACGAGCGTGGGGCTGTCGCTGTTCACGCTGCAGGTCACGCACCGCATCGACGCCGACACCGACGTCGAGCGGGACCACATCGTGAAGACCGTGACGGGCGCCGATCCCCGCGTGACGGTCGACGTCATCCGCGACTTCTCGACGGGGTATCACTCGCGAAACGGCGGAGGCGACAGCATCCGCACCGACGGCGACCTGCCGATCGTCGACGTGCGCGCGATCGCCGAGGTGACGACATGACCGGGATGCCGCGCAAGCGCCCCGCCTTCGAGCCGGCCTCGCGGCTGCTCGTGCCGACCGGGTACGACCCGGGCATGCGCCGGCCCGCCCCCATCGTGGCGGGCTTCGTGCTCGTGATGCTGCGCGTGCTCGCCGGCGCGGTCATGCTGCTGGGTGTCGCGTTCGGATGGGACTGGCTCATCCTGCCCGACGGCGACGAGCTCGCGTCGCTGCGAGAGGACACCGTGACCGGTCCCGTGGCGATCGCGCTCATCGTCGTCGTGGGCTCGATCACGCTGCTGCTCGATCTGACGTTCGGCGTGCTGGTCTTCCGCGGCCGCAACATCGCCCGCGTCATCGTCATGCTCGTCTCGGTCGTCTCGATCACGTCGTCGTTCGTCGCGTGGTGGGCGCAGGGGCAGGACATCACCCTGCGCACGACCTTCGTGTCGCTGAGCCTGGACATCCTGATCCTGCTGGCGCTGTCCAGCCGCGGCGCCGCCGCCTACGCGCGGCGTCACGAACGACGCTGAGGGCGACGTGGCATAACCTGTAAGCCGCCGCGGCCGCGGCGCCGATCGGGAGGGTGCGTGTTCGACAGTCCGCTCTCGGCGTCGGCCTACGACGTGCTCGGCGTCGCCCCCGATGTCGACGACGAGACGCTGCGCCGCGCCTATCGTCTGCGCCTGCGGCAGACCCACCCCGACACGGGCGGGGAGGCCGCCGTCTTCGTGCAGGTGCAGCGCGCGTGGGAGCTCGTCGGCACGATCCAGGCGCGCGCCGCCTACGACCGCGGACACGGGTTCGGGGCGCACGCCGCGCCGAGCTTCGCTCAGGATGCCGCGGGCTGGCGTCCGCCGCGCCCCGCGGCCGACACGCGGCCGCGGGCCCGGTCGCACGGTCATCCCGGGGGCTGGAACCGCGAGCGCTATCTGCGACTCATGCGGGAATGGGTCGGCCGGGGCGTCGACCTCGACGACCCCTACGATCCCGCCCTCGTGCGCTCCGCGCCCCACCACCTGCGCGGACTCCTCGCCGACGCGCTCGCCGAAGAGGCGACGGCCCGCATCGTGGCCGATCTCGGGATGGGCTACACCGTGTGGCACGACGTGCGTGCGGCCGCTCGCGGAGACGGGCCCGACGCCAAGATCGACCACATCGTGCTGGGGCCGAGTGGACTGTATGCCGTGCAGTCGGCCGACACGGGCGGCCCCGTGCGCGTGCGCCGGGGCGAGCTCATCGGCGAGGGGGTGACGGGTGCGCCCCTGGCGACCCTGGTCGGCCGCACACGCGCCCTCGCGCGCGCCGCGGGGGTGCGGTTCGGCGGAGCGATCGTCGTGCTTCCCGACGACGACGTCGCGCACCCCATCGACGAGCTCGGGAAGGTGCGCGGCACTCCCGTCGCGATCGTGTCGCGCAGCGCCCTGTCGACGATCCTGCGCCGCGGCGTGGCCGGCGCGCGGTCGATCGGCGGGACCGAGGTCTTCGACCTGCGCACCCGCCTTCAGCAGACCGTGCGCTTCGCCTGATCGGTCAGCTGGTCAGCCCGAACAGTTCGAGCGGGTGCGTCAGTCGCCACCAGGCATCCGGATCTGCGATGTCGTCGGAAAGACGCAGCGGCACGGCGGCGCGATCGAGCGGGCCGACGGCCGAGAGTTCGCCGACCGTGGCGCCCTTCGCGCGTGCGTCACCGAGGTCGAACGCGGTCGACACGGCGGCGGCGCTGCCGTTCCACAGCACGACGGCGGCATCCTCGGCGGTGACGATCGGCACGTTCGCGCCCCACGCGGTCGTCGCCCGGCCCACCGTCGTGCCCGCTTCGACCGAGGGCCGCGGCTGCAGCTCGGTCTCGATCTGGGCATAGAGGGCGCGTGAGACGGCGACCCGGGCGTCGCCGTCGGGCTGTCCCAGCACCGACGCGTACACGCGCACGGGGGTCTCGCCCACCATGACGTCTTTCGCCGTCAGCACGTTCCAGGTGTCCAGGGTGCCCGTCTTGACGCCGATGACGCCGGCATCCTCGAGCAGCCGGTTCGTGTTCTCGATGACGCCCACGCCCGGAAGGTCGACGGAGCGCTTGGCGACGATCTCGGCGATGACGGGGTGGGCGAGGGCCTTCTGCGCGAGGGTCAGCAGGGCGGCGGGGGTCGCGATGTTGCGCGGGTCCAGTCCCGTGGGCTCGACGACCTCGATGCCCTCGACGCCGTGCGTGCGGAGCCATCCGTTCGCCGCCTCCGCGAAGATCTCGTCGGTCGGCCAGAGCGTCGTTGCGAGGCGGTCGGCGTAGTTGTTGCCCGAGGCGATGAGCATGCCTTCGAGCATCTGGTACTGCGTCAGGGCCCCGCCGACGGGAACATCGAGCGCCGATTCGCCGTTGGCGCGGTACTGCCAGTATCGCGTTCGGTCGTACCCCGTGAACCGGTACTCGGGCCCCGCCTCGCCGAGTTCGAGCGGCATCTCCTCGAGCACCGCGAGTGCCGTGACGACCTTCGTGATGCTCGCGATGCTGAGCGGTTCGGGCATCGACGCGAGCTGCGTGTCGAAGCCGTCGACCGCGACGGCGGCGGCGCCGACGTCGGGCCAGGGCAGAGCGGCCTCCGCCGCGGCGACGGGCTGCACGCCGATCGCCTCGATCGTCGGCGCGACGGCGTGCAGGGGCCACAGCAGCGTGGTGGCGGCATACGCCCCCACGACGAGCGCGACGAGCGAGGCGGGGACGAGCACACCCGCGCGCAGCGGCGACCGGCGCGGACCCCGTCCGAGCAGATCGGGGCCGGGCTCGGCGGGCACCGGCGACATCCCCACCCGAGCGGAGTCGACCCACGCGAGGGCTCGCCGACCCGACAGTGCGCCGGCGGTGATGGCGGGCGCGTCCGTGCTCGTGCGCGGCAGATCAGGAGAGGGGAGCGTCACGTCGGTCGTCGTCGCCGACGCCGTCGGCGCCTCATCGGCCTCGAGGGTCGCCGTCACCGCGCGCATGGCCGCCTGATTGCGCAGGGCACGGCGCGAGGGCGGTGGGGTGATGTCGGGGGCCACCCGCCTACGGTACAACGCGCGGCGGGCGGCTATACTCATCGGCACAACCACGGGAGTCCGGTGAGCCGGGCTGAGAGGAAGCGACCCACGCTTCGACCGTCGAACCTGATCCGGATCATGCCGGCGCAGGGAGGAGCATCCGATGCACACCGTCACGTCCGCATCCACCCGGTCCACGAACGTCCGCAGGCTGCGCTGGAGAGTCGTCGACATCGTCGTCGCGAGCGTCATCGGCGTCGCGTCGGGACTCATCTTCCTGCTGTGGAACATCGGCTATCTCGGGCCCAAGACGCTGCTCGAACCGCTCGCGCCGGGCATCCAGGGTCTGCTCGACGGCCCCTGGCTCTTCGCCGGCGTGCTGGGCGCGCTCATCATCCGAAAGCCCGGCGCCGCGATCTACACCGAGACGCTCGCCGCCGTCGTCTCGGCGCTCGTCGGCAACACGTGGGGCGGGTTCCTCACGATCGAGGCCGGTCTCGTGCAGGGCCTCGGCGCCGAGCTGATCTTCCTGCTCTTCCTCTACAAGCGCTGGTCGTTCCCCGTTGCCGTGCTGGCGGGCGCGGGTGCGGCGCTGACCGGCGGGATCAACAACCTGCTCCTGTGGTACCCCGGAGCAGATGTGACCTTCACGGTCATCTACATGATCAGCACGCTCCTCTCGGGTGCCGTGATCGCGGGCGCGCTGTCGTGGGTGCTCGCCCGCGGGCTCGCCGCGACGGGGGCGCTCGACCGGTTCGCGTCGGGGCGCGCGGCACGCGTGCGCGTCTAGCCGTGATGAGCACCGTCTCCGGCCCCGCCGTCGTCGAGGCGCGCGGGTGGGGGTGGCGCCACGCGTCGCGTCACGCCTGGGCCGTGCGCGAGGCGACCTTCCGCATCGAGCCCGGCGAGCGCGTGCTGCTGCTCGGGGCGTCGGGATCGGGCAAGTCGACGCTCCTGCACGGCCTGGCGGGCGTGCTCGGCGGCGAGGAGGAGGGCGAGTCCGAGGGCGAGCTGCTCATCGACGGCGTGCCGGCCGCGGCAGTACGAGGCCGGGCGGGACTTGTGCTGCAGGACCCCGACTCGCAGGTGATCCTCGCCCGCGTCGGCGACGACGTCGCGTTCGGCTGCGAGAACTTCGGCATCCCGCGCGAGGAGATCTGGCGGCGCGTCGCGAGCTCGCTCGACGCCGTCGGCCTCGATGTGCCGCTCGACCGGCCGACGAAGCAGCTGTCCGGCGGCCAGAAGCAGCGCCTCGCGCTCGCCGGCGCGCTCGCGATGCGCCCCGGGCTCGTGCTGCTCGACGAGCCCACGGCCAACCTCGACCCCGACGGGGTCGGAGAAGTGCGCGCCGCCGTCGCCGCGATGCTCGACGCGCACGACGCGACCCTCGTCGTCGTCGAGCACCGCGTCCAGGTGTGGCTGCCGCTGGTGACCCGCGTCATCGTGCTGGGTGCGGGCGGCGTCGTGGCCGACGGACCCGTCGACGACGTGCTGCGCGGTCGCGCCGTCGAGCTCGCGGCAGGCGGCGTGTGGGTTCCCGGGCATCCGCCCGCGCACCCGCCCGCGCCGCCGCGACCCGCCGGTGCCGTGCTGCTCGAAGCGCGCGACCTCGCCGTCGAGCGCGTGCGCGGACGCGCCGTCGCGACGGGCCTGGAGGTCGACGTGCGCGCCGGCGCGGCCCTCGCCGTGACGGGCCCCAACGGCGCGGGGAAGTCCACGCTCGGCCTCACGCTCGCGGGCCTGCTGCCACCGGCATCCGGATCCCTGCGGGCGCACCCGCTGCTCGCTGACGGCGCGGGCGACTCGCCGATCGGCTGGGCGTCGCGGCAGCTGCTGACCCGCATCGGCACCGTCTTCCAGGACCCCGAGCACCAGCTCCTCGGACGCACCGTGCGCGGCGAGCTCGAGATCGGACCGCGAGCGCTGCGCCTGCCCGAGGACGAGATCTCCCGCCGCGTCGACGAGCTGCTCGAGCGGCTGCGCCTGGTCCGGCTCGCGGGGGCGAATCCGTACACGCTGTCCGGCGGCGAGAAGCGGCGGCTCACGGTCGCAGCGGCGCTCGCGACGGCGCCGCGCGTGCTCGTGCTCGATGAGCCCACATTCGGTCAGGACGCCCGCACGTGGGCCGAGCTCGTGGCGTTGCTGGCCCGGCTCCGCGACGAGGGCTCGGCGATCGTCACGATCACGCACGATCTCGATGTCGTCGAGGCGCTGCGCGCCGAGCAGTTCCGGATGCCGCGCCCCGATCCGGATGCCGCAGGGTCGCTGCCATGACCCTGCTCGACACGCACGCGCGCACGGGCGCCGTCGCCCGCATCAACCCCGTCGCGAAGCTCGGCGCGAGCGCGCTCATCGCGATCCCGCTCGTGCTGACGCTCGACCCCGTCTCGGCGGCGGTCGCGCTGCTGCTCGAGTGCCTGCTGCTGCCCTTCGCGGGGCTGCGCTGGCGGGAGTTCTGGATGCGGACGTGGCCCGTGTGGCTCGCCGCGCCCCTCACGGCCGTCACGATCGCGCTCTACGGCGAGACATCGGGTGAGATCTACGTCGAGTGGTTCGTCGTGCGGATCAGCGACGGCTCGCTCGAACTCGCCCTCGCGACGCTGCTGCGCGTGCTGGCGATCGCGCTGCCGTCGGTCGTGCTCTTCGTCACGGTCGACCCCACCGATCTCGCCGACGGGCTCGCGCAGATCGCGCGGCTCCCCGCCCGGTTCGTGCTCGGAGCGCTCGCGGGCCTGCGGATGGTCGGGCTCTTCCTCGACGACTGGCGGGCGCTCGAGCTCGCCCGCCGGGCCCGTGGCGTCGCCGATCGCGGCCGCATCCGGCGCTTCCTCGGCATGGCCTTCGCGCTGCTCGTGCTCTCGATCCGCCGAGGGACGAAGCTCGCGACGGCGATGGAGGCCCGCGGGTTCGGGGCGCCGACACGGCGCACGTGGGCGCGCGAATCCCGCTTCGGGGCGCGCGAATGGGCGCTCATGGGCATTGGTCTCGCGATCGCCCTCATCGCGATCGGCGCGGCGCTGTGGGCGGGCACGTGGAACTTCATCCTCGGCCCCTCGTGATCACTCGGCGAGGAGAACCTCGCGCAGGATGACGGCCTGGTTGTACTGCGGGTCGTGGGCTCCGAACAGCAGCGTGCACACGGGATGCTGCGCCAGTTCCGCCCGCAGCGCGCGGACGGCGGGGTTTCCGGCGAGCTCGGTGCGGTAGGCCGACACGAAGTCCTCCCACGGCAGGCCGCCGTGGTGGAACGCCTCGCGCAGGGCGGCGGAGGGCGCGACATCCTTCGCCCATTCGTCCAGCGCCGCGCGCTCCTTCGAGACGCCGCGCGGCCACAGCCGGTCCACGAGCACGCGGAAGCCGTCGCCGGGTTCCGCGTCGTCGTAGATCCGCTTGAGCTGCAGCTGCATGCCCCCATCCAACACCTTTCGCGGAGAGAGGGCACGGCGTCGCCCATATGCTGGACGCGACGTCGCGGCGCAGGCCGCAATCGGTTCGAAGGAGAGCACATGAATCTGACCGGAGCTTCGGCACTCGTGACCGGCGGTGCCAGCGGATTGGGTCTGGCCACGGCCCGTCGGCTCGCGGCCGAGGGGGCTGCCGTCACGATCGTCGACCTTCCCGGGTCGGTCGGAGCCGACATCGCGGCCGAGCTCGAAGGGTCGTTCGCGGCCGCCGACGTCACCTCGCCCGAGCAGGTCGCCGCCGCCGTCGAGACCGCGTCGGCGGCCGGTCCGCTGCGCGTCGTCGTCAACTGCGCCGGCATCGCGCCGCCGGCGAAGGTGCTCGACCGCGAGGGCAACCCGACGGGACTGGACGCCTTCGAGAAGATCGTGCGCGTCAACCTCGTCGGCACGTACAACGTCATCGCGCAGGCCTCGGCCGCGATCGCTCGCACCGAGCCGACCGAAGAGGGCGATCGCGGCGTCATCGTCAACACGGCATCCGTCGCGGCGTTCGACGGGCAGATCGGTCAGCCGGGATACGCCGCATCCAAGGGCGGCGTGCACGCCATGACGCTGCCGATCGCACGCGAGCTCGCCCGCCACGGCATCCGCGTCGTGACGATCGCGCCCGGCATCATGGAGACGCCGATGCTGCTGGGCCTGCCCCAGGCCGCACAGGACTCCCTCGGCCAGCAGGTTCCGTACCCGTCGCGACTCGGCCGCCCCGACGAGTACGCGCGCCTGGTGATGGCGATCGTCGACAACGAGTACCTCAACGGTGAGACGATCCGCCTCGACGGGGCGATCCGGATGGCGCCCAAGTGAGCGGCGTCCTGCTGCGGGTCGACGAGGGCCTCGCGCGGATCACCCTGAACCGCCCCGACCGGCTGAACGCCTTCGACGCCGATATGGCGCACGCGTGGGTGGATGCCACGACCGAGGCGACGTCGCGCTCCGATGTCGGAGCGATCCTGCTCGACGCGGCCGGACGCGCCTTCTGCGCGGGCGGCGACGTGCTCGCGATGGCGCAGGACGCGTACGCCGGCGCAGACATCGTCGAGCTCGCGGGCGTCATCAATCGCGGCATCCTGGCTCTTCTCGAATCCTCGGTTCCCGTCGTCGCCGCGGCGCAGGGCACGACGGCGGGCGGGGGCCTGGGGATCCTGCTGACGAGCGACTACGCGGTCGTGGGCGCCGACTCGAAGCTCGGCAGCCTGTATGCCAACATCGGCCTGACGCCCGACCTGTCCGTCACGACGAAGCTCGCGCGCGCTGTCGGCGAGCGGCGGGCGCTGCAGCTCGTGCTGCAGGACCGGCTGCTGACGGCGCAGGAGGCGCTCGAGTGGGGCCTCGTGGCCGAGGTCGTCGACCCCGAACGCGTCGGGGCGCGGGCCGAGGAGATCGCGCGGTTCTGGCTCGCGGGCGCCGCGGGCGCGTACGGCGAGGCGAAGCGCCTGATCCGCTCGCAGCCCGGCCGCACCGTCGCCGAGCAGCTCGCCGAAGAGGCCCGCACGATCGGTGCGGCGCTGGACACCGCCGAAGCGCAGGCCCGTGTCGCGGCGTTCGCGGCGCGATCACGGCCCAAGACCTCGTCGAAGGAGACCCCATGACCCCCACGCCCGCCGCCCCCGAGGGCGGACGACTCGCCGAAAAGACGATCCTGATGTCGGGCGGCAGCCGCGGCATCGGGCTCGCGATCGCGCTGCGTGCGGCGCGTGAGGGCGCGAACATCGCGCTCATGGCGAAGACCGACACGCCGCATCCGAAGCTCGCGGGCACGGTGCACACGGCGGCCGAGGCGATCCGTGCGGCCGGAGGGCAGGCGCTGCCGATCGTCGGCGACGTGCGCAACGACGGCGACGTCACCGAGGCCGTGTTCACGACGCAGGGCGAGTTCGGCGGCATCGACATCGTGGTCAACAACGCCTCCGTCATCGACCTGTCGCGATCGCTCGACCTGTCGGCGAAGAAGTACGACCTCATGCAGGACGTCAACGTGCGCGGCACCTTCATGCTCTCGCGGGCAGCGGTGCCGATCCTGAAGGAGGCCGCGAACCCGCACATCATCTCGCTCTCGCCGCCGCTGAACCTCACGCCGCAGTGGCTCGGTGCGCACACGGGCTACACGCTCGCGAAGTACGGCATGACGATGGCGACGCTGGGCATCGCGGCGGAGTTCGCCGAGTTCGGCATCGCGGCGAACACGCTGTGGCCGCGCACGACGATCGCGACGGCGGCCGTGCAGTTCGCGCTCGGCGGCGACGAGATGATGCGGGTCAGCCGCACGCCCGAGATCTACGCCGACGCGGCGTTCGAGGTCATGCTGCAGCCCGCCCGCGCGTACACGGGCCAGACGCTCATCGTCGAGGACGTGCTCGAGGCGGCCGGCGTGACGGACTTCTCGGGCTACGCCGCGGTGCCGGGCACGCCCGATTCGGCGCTCTTCCCCGACATCTTCCTGTAGCCGCCCGCTCGCCGCCGAACCGTACCGATCGCGTCGAACCCGACGTCGTCGACGTGCGGTTTGACGGGGATGGTCGGGTTCGGTGAGTTCGGCCGCTCAGCCGACCAGGTCGAGCGCGCGAAAGGCGTTCCACACGCCGTTGTCGCGCACGGTCGTCGTGATGTGGTCGGCGAGCGCCTTGAGGGTCGGTTCGGCGTTGCCCATCGCGACCGCCGTGCCGCACACCTCGAACATCTCGACGTCGTTCCAGCTGTCGCCCACGCCCACCGCGTCGCTCGCTTCGAGTCCGAGGTGCTCGAGCACGAGCTCGATCGCCGATCCCTTGTTCGTGCCGAGCATGCAGATCTCGCCGCTCGTGCCGCCCGGCAGCGGCATGCTGCCGTTCACGACATGGAACTCGTCGCCCAGCTCGCGGTCGAGCACCTCGACGGCGTCGTCGGCGAGGCTCACGAACACGGCCTTGGCGACGGTGTCGCGGGGCGCATCGGACACGTCGCGGTAGGTGCGGTGCCCGATGCCGGCGAGCGAGTCCTCGGGCCCCTCGACGGCGGCGGTCCGCGCCGCGCGCACGCGTTCGCGCACGAGCGCCAGCATGCCGGGGCTCGCGAACACCTCGTCGTCGGTCTGCAGGAAGTAGTGGATGCCGCGTGCCTCGAACGACCCGACGAGCCGTGAGACGGATGCCGCGGGCATGAGCCGTGACACGATCTGCTCGTCGGCGACGTGGGCCGTCGCGCCGCCGTTGGTGATCGCGCCGTCGAAGCCGATCGCCCGGACGGCGGGGTGCAGGTCGCCGCGCGCGCGTCCGGTGCACAGGTAGACGAGGTGTCCGGCCTCGCGGGCCCCGCGGATTGCGGCGACGGTCGACGGAGCGACGTATTCGTCGTGGTCGATGATCGTCCCGTCGACGTCGATGAACACGATGCGGCCGGTGCGGTGAGGGGTCACGCCCCCCATTCTCCCCCGCCCACCCTGCATCCCCCTCTTACCGCGAGACTGCAACGGCGCGCCGAGACCGTGGGGTCTACCCGCAG